>NZ_JBBCIR010000062.1:0-23126 GCF_037189885.1 Paludisphaera sp. | reverse complement strand
CCCCCCCCCCCCCCCCCCCCCCCCACCACAAAAGACGCTCCGGCGGCCCCCGATCGCGCCCCCCCATCCGCCCCTCCGGAGCACCCTCTCCCACGAGGGGAGAAGGGGGGATGGGCTCCTCCTTGTCGATGTGCCCCATGGGGCGAGTCGTCCCCCACATCCGACGACCGCGAGGCGTGCCTCCTTTCGGGGCGGGGAGAGGCTCCTCGACGCGCCCGGATGCGCGGCGATCGAGATTCTAGAAAGGGCTCAAGAGTCCGGGGCGGAATCGCCGATATCTGCTCTGGTACTCCTGAGGCACCTCTAGTACAAGGGGCTCACCGCGGTGGACGCGACCCCCTCCGATCGCCGTATCCCCAGGGCGGGACGCCCGGGATGGTGGAGAGTCAGGGAGGGCGTGGACGGCGCGGGACTGTCGGCCGGACGGCTCGCGTCGTCGGCCTCGTCTCGCCGTGAACGGGACGGGGCCGTGATCGACCGAATCGACCCGGACGGCGGGACGCGGACGGCCATGAGGGTCGACCGCGGGGCCGACTTCGCGAGGCCCGCCGCCCAAGGAAGGTCCGGGGAAGCCCCCCGGCTCATCGCTCGCCACCTCGATGCTCACCCTCTTCTTTCGGCGCCGACGCCCCCGCAACGGGGCTCGGATCGTGCGCGCCGGGTGCCCGTCCACAAGACGGCGGCCGGACGGGCGACGCGGCCTTTTCTCTCGCGACGGACGGCCCGGACGCTAGCGTCGGCTTCGGTCGGCTCGCGCGTCGCGCTGCCGGTTCCGGGACCGGGCCCCCTTCGCGAGGCCCGGTCGGACGGACGCCCCCGAGGGAAAGGAGTCCTAGCGGCATGAAACTCGCACCTGTGCTGCTCCTGCTCGCCGGCGCCGCCCAGGCCGCGGCGGGGGAGCCCCAGCCCGTCCTGCTCGACTTCAACGCCGAATGGTGCGGCCCCTGCCGCCAGATGCGCCCCGCCGTCAAGGCGCTCATCGATAAAGACTACCCGGTCAAGTCGGTCGACATCGACCGCTCGCCCGACCTCGCCGAGAAGTACAACGTCCAGGCCGTCCCGACGTTCGTCGTCGTCGACGCCTCGGGCGCGGAACTCGCGCGTACCTCCGGCGCCCAGCCCGCCGGCAAGCTCGCCCGCTTCTACCTCCAGGCCCGCGACCAGGCCGCCGCCCGTCAGGCCGACCGCGGCGCCGAAGAGGGAGACGAGGAGCCCGAGGCCGAGGCCGAGGAACCTCCCGACGCCCGGCTCGTCGACGCCGAGCCCGACCAGGCCGCCGACGACGGGCTCACCGAGAGCGAGATCGCCGAGCGCAACGCCCGCAACCGCGCCGTCAACCCGAAGCCGTGGGAGACCGCCGTCCGGATCCGGGTCCACAACGGCAGCTCGATCGGCTTCGGCTCCGGGACGGTCATCCACAGCACGGACGAGCAGTCCCTGATCCTCACCTGCGCGCACATATTCAAGGCCGACAACGGGCGGAATTACCCGCCGTCGAAGTTCCCGAACAAGATCACCGTCGACCTGTTCGACGGCAAGCTCAAGGGCCGGAACGGCGACCAGCTCTCCTGCGTCGAGGAGGGGATCCCCGGCAAGGCCGTCGACTACGACTTCGCCACCGACGTCGGCCTGATCGTCATCCGGCCCGGCCGGCGGCTCCCGGCCTCGCGCGTGGTGCCGCCCCACTTCGACCCGAAGAAGCGCATGCACATGTACACGGTCGGCTGCTCCGAGGGGGCCGACGCGACCATGTGGGAGACCGTCATCACCCGGCCGCCGACGCGGCTCCTCAAGGGGAATGACGAGCACCTGGCGATCGAGTGCGTCCGGGCCCCGAAGCAGGGCCGGTCCGGCGGCGGCCTCTACACCGACAACGGCTTCGTCGCGGGCGTCTGCAACTTCGCCGAGCCGCAGGGCAACCGCGGCCTCTACGCCGCCCCCGAGTCGATCTATCGGCTGCTCGACCGCAACAAGCTGGCGGCGCTCTACGCGCCGCCGTCGCTGGACGGCTCCGGCACGCTGATGGCGGACAACTCCCGGCCCGGCCGCAGCATCCGCGGCCAGTCGCCCGAGCCGGACAGCCGGCGGCAGCCGTCGGCGCGTGGCGGCGGGCTCTCGGTCCCCGAGCCGTCGATCGTCGGCATCCGCCTGGAGCCGCTGGAGCCGAGCGACCCCCGCCGGCCCCAGGTCCAGGCCGCCAGCAGCCGCGCCGGCGGCGACCGCGTCGCCTGGGCCGCGCCCCGGTCCGCCCGGCCCGCCGAGGGGATCCCCCACCTCGCCGCCCAGCAGACCGACCTCGACCTGGACCGCGACGACTCCCCCTTCCCGCCCCAGGACTTCGACGAGGACGAAGAAGGCGACGACGTCCCGACCGGCGCCGTCAACGAGGAGGATGTCGCCCCCGCGACCCGCAAGCCGGCCGCGGCCCCCTCCGGCGGCTCCCCCGGCTGGCGTCCCGTCGGCAACCCCCGCTGACGCCACGACCGATCCCGATCGACGCCGAGGCCGGCGCGTCCCCCACCCGGGACGCGCCGGCCTCGGCGCGCGCCTGGCTTGTTTTCCGACGCCCGGCCTGCTCGATTGGAGGCCTGGATCCGTCGTCGGCCCCGCGACGACCGGGCGCGGCACGCTCGCGCGTCGGGGGGCCCGAGGCCGACTCGCCATGAACCGCCCTGTCCCGCCATCGTTCGCGCTCTCGCTCGCGCTCGCCTCCCTCGCGGTCATCCTCACCCGCCCCGCCCTCGCGGCCGATCCCGCAGTCCCCCCGGGGCAGGCGCTCGTCTTCACGTCGTTCCGCGGCAACGGCGACGACGGCCTGCACCTGGCGACCAGCCGCGACGGCTACAAGTGGACGGCGCTGAACGGCGATCGGCCCGTCTTCCAGCCGAAGGTGGGCGGCGGCCTGGTGCGCGACCCGGACATCGCCCGTGGCCCCGACGGCACCTTCCACATGGTCTGGACGACGGGGTGGACCCACTCGGCGATCGGTTACGCCTCGTCCAAGGATCTGATCCACTGGTCCGAGGCCCGCCAGATCGACGTGATGAAGGGCGAGAACGCCCGCAACGTCTGGGCGCCGGAACTCTTCCACGACGAGGCGGAGGGCCGCTTCCTGATCTTCTGGGCCTCCACCATCCCCGGCCGTTTCCCCGAGACCGAGGCCGCCGGCGACGACGGCTACAATCACCGGACCTACGTCACGACGACGAAGGACTTCCAGGCCTTCACGCCGACGAAGCTGTTTTACGACCCGGGCTTCAACTCGATCGACTCGACCATCGTCCGCGATGGCGACCGCTTCGCGATGTTCATCAAGGACGAGACCCGCACGCCCCCCGCGAAGAACATCCGCGTCGCCTTCGCCGACGCTCCGATCGGCCCCTACGGGCCCCCCTCCCCGCCGATCACCGGCGACTACTGGGCGGAAGGCCCCTCGGCGATCAAGCTGGGCGACCGCTGGTTCGTCTACTTCGACAAGTACGTCGACCACCGCTACGGCCTGGTCACCTCCCCCGACCTCGTCAACTGGACCGACGAATCCGACCGCGTCTCCTTCCCGCCCGACTTCCGCCACGGCTCGGTCCTCCTCGTCCCCGAGGCCGTCCTCGCCGGCCTGGAGGCGCTCGAGCGATGACGCGATCGACGGTCTTCCCCCCTGGAGGGGGAAGACAGACCGCGAAGCGGTCAGATGAGGGGGAGCCCGCCCGCGGGGCTTCGGAAATCGGGATCTTCGGGCAGGCCGACGGCCCCGGAAGGCCCCTTCGAACTCCGGGAGGCGTCGCGCTCGCCCCCCCTCATCCGGCCCTCCGGGCCACCTTCCCCCTCCGGGGGGGAAGGGCGTTATGTCTGCAAATCTCGAAATATCGATCATCGTTCGACAGGAACCCCGCATGAGACGTCCGACGCTGTTCGCACTCGCCCTCGCCGTCGCCCTGCTGATTCCTCCCGTAGCCCAGGGCCAGGCGCCCGTCGATGCCCCCTCGCTCGAACCGCCGGCGGAGGCGCTGGCGACGATCACCGGCCGGGAGATCGGCGCGCACGTCGGCTTCCTCGCGTCGGACCTCCTCCGGGGCCGCGAGGCCGGCACGGTCGACGCCCGGCTAGCGGCCGAGTACCTGGCGTCGGCCCTGGCGGGGATGGGCGCCGAGCCGATGGGGGACCATATCCACGGCGGGAAGCGGTCCTACTATCAGTGCTTCATGCTGGAGCGGACCATGCCCGAATCCGGCGGGGCCGAGCTGACGCTGACGATCGTCCACGGGCCGGGGCGTCGGAAGATCGCCTGCGAGCTGGGCGCCGACTACACGTACTTCCCCGGCAACGTCGCCGCCGGCGAGGTCGAGGCCCCGGCCGTCTTCGTCGGCCTCGGGCGCGTCGACGCGGAGAACAAGATCGACGACTACGCCGGCAAGCACGTGAAGGGCTCTTTCGTCCTCGCCCATCGCGGCGACCAGGCCGCCCAGGTCCGCGCCGCGCGGGAGAAGGGCGCGCTCGGCTTGATCCTGATCGCCCCGCCTCCGCCGGGCGTGCCGTCGGTCGTCACGCCGCGGCAGATGGGGTTTGACCGCCCCCGCCTCACGCTCGGCCCCGCGCCCGTCGAGATCCCCGCCGTGACGCTCGTCGCGCCGCTGGGCCAGAGGCTCGTCGAGGCGCTCGGCCTCTCCGCGCCGGAAGCCTCGCCCCCGACCGCCGACGGCGGCACCCTGCACGCGCGCTTCGCCCACTCCGCCCGCCGCGAGCCCATCGAGGACCGCAACGTCGTCGGCTTCTTCCCCGGCTCCGACCCGGAGAAGGCGAAGGAGGTGATCGTCTACAGCGCCCACTACGACCACGAGGGGGTCGACGATCGCGGCGAGATCTACAACGGCGCCGACGACAACGCCAGCGGCACCAGCGGCCTGCTGGAGGTCGCCCAGGCGTTCGCCGCCGCGCCCCGCCCGGCGCGGAGCGTCCTGTTCCTGTGGGTCTCCGCCGAGGAGAAGGGGCTGCTCGGCAGCAAGTGGTACGCCGACCGCCCCACCCTCCCCGACGGCGCGCGGATCGTCGCCAACATCAACCTCGACATGATCGGCCGCAACGACCCGGCCAAGATCGGCGCGACCCCCTCGCCCGACCTGCCCGACCACAACACGCTGGTCGTCGACGCCGCCGAGGCCACCAAGGCCGAGGGCCTGGAGATGCTGTTCGACACCGACCAGTTCTACGGCCGGACCGACAGCTACAACTTCGCCGCCAAGGGGATCCCGGTCATCTTCTTCTTCGCCGGGCTGCACGACGACTACCACAAGCCGACCGACGACGCCGAGAAGATCGACGCCGAGAAGGCCGCCCGCGTCGCCCGCGCCGCGTTCCGGCTCGGCTGGAAGGCCGCGCAGTCCCCCGAACCGCCGCGCAAGATCGAGCGTCAGCCCTGAGTCCGGCACGGCCGTCGCCTATGCCTATATAATGGAAGACGACGACGCCTCGCGACGCGGCGACCCCGCGGCCTCGCGAGGCGCGAGCCCGAGAGCCGGAGGGGACGATGACGAAGCCGAATCGATCGCAGCGATATCAGTTGATCGACGCCGAGGGGGTGGAGCTGGCCCACGGGGATTCGATCGAGTACATCCGGGGCGTGGTCGCCGACCTCAGGACCGGCGTCTACACGATCCAGGAAGTCGCCGCCGACCCCCTGGGCCACGCCCACAACGTCCGCCGATGGGGCTCCATCAGCCGCCTCGAGGACGGCACCGTCGTCGTCAACGAGGACGACGCCACCGCTTGAGCCGGCGCCTCCCCGACGCGGGCCGCGCGGAGGCCGAGCCCGCCGGGGGACGCCCGCGTCATAATCATGAAGAGGGATGTCGGCCCGGTGCCGTCTCCCCTCCCCCCGGGCCGTCTGCCCGGCGAGAGAGCGGCGGCACGCTTCACGCTCGACGAGTTGGGGGGCGGGAGAGGGATTGCCCCGAGGACGACGAGCGGGCCAGGGACCCGGCGGGGCTCAGTCTTCCTCGTCGGCGCCGCGGAGTTCGACCTCTTCCAGGCCCATCTCCTTGATGACCGCGGAGAGGGTCTCGCGGATCTCGAACATGCCGGCGGGGCGCTTCTCGGGGTTGAGTTGCAGGCAGGAGAGGACCAGGTTGTTGAGCTTGGAGAGGACGCGGGGGTTGATCTTGTTGACGGCGGTCAGCTTGCGCTCGACGCCGGCGCGGGGGATGTCGGGCTGGGCGTATCGGCCCGTGAACATGCGGTACATGGTCGCGCCGAGGTTGTAGATGTCGGTCCGCTCGTTGACGACCTTCTCGGACGCCTGCTCGGGCGCGATGTACTGCGGGGTCCCCTGCACGCGGTTCTTGTCGACGCCGCGGACCCAGGCGGTGCCGAAGTCGATCAGCTTCACCTGGCCGTTCTTGGTGAGCATGATGTTCGACGGCTTCAGGTCGCCGTGGTAGACCCCCCGGCGGTGCATGTGGGCCATCGCCGAGGCGACCTGGGAGAACATCAGGACGAGCTGGCTCAGCTCCGGCGCCTCGATCTCGTCCAGGGTCTTGCCGTCGACCAGCTCCATCAGCAGGTCGGCCCCGACGACCCGGAACCACGACTTCTTCATCTTCAAGTCGTAGATCCGGGCGATCGCCGGATGGTTGAGCTTCTGGGCGGCCTCGTACTCGGTGCGGAGCTGGTCGATGTAGATGTCGTCCTCGGGCTCGTGCTTGCGGACGGTCTTCAGCGCGTATCTCTTGCCGCCGTTCTTGTCGGCGATCTGGAGGATCGTGCTGCCGGCCCCCTCCCCCAGGGTGTTGACCACCCGATACTTCATCCCCGACAGCGTGGGCGTGGTCGACGCGCTTGCCATGCTCTGCCTCGTGGTGGTGATTCCGACTCGGTCGCTCGCGGGGTCTCGGGGCCGGGCGCGTCGGCTTACTTGACGCCCATCAGCTCGACTTCGAACGTGAGCGTGGAATTGGGGGGGATCTCCCCCTTCCGTTGGCCGCCGTAGCCCATGTCCGGCGGGATGACCAGCTTGCGGATCTCGCCGACCTTCATGCCGGGGATGCCGTGCTCCCAGCCCTTGATGAGGCCGCCGCTGCCGAGGGTGAACTCCGCGGGGCTCCCACGCTTGCGGCTAGAGTCGAAGACCGTGCCGTCGTCGAGCGTGCCGACGTAGTGGACCACGGCCACCCGGCCCGACCTCACCTCGTCGCCCGTCCCCTCCTTCACCGTCTCATAGGTCACGCCCCCGTCCAGCGTCTTCGTCTCGCCGATCGCCGTCGGCGGCGCGGGGGGGAAGGGCTCCTTGGCGTCGCCCGAGGTCGACCTGGCGACGGCCGTGGCCGACTCGCCGAGGGCCTGGGCGACGTTGTCCTCGTCGACCTTGCGGATCGGCGTCGCCCCCGGGGGCATGACCGGGCCGATCTGCAGGTCGTTCGGATCCCCGCACCCCCAGGCCATGGCCAGAGAAAGCGACGTCGAGCACGCGACTCCCAGCAACCCTCGCCTCATCGGATCGTTCTCCCGCGGATCGGACTTCGATGGAATAATCGTGAAGGATGGCGCGAAAAAGATCGCCGGCGCGGCCGGGCCTCGGCCGTCGCCACGACGATTATGCCACGCGCGCGAAGGGCTAGGCCAGACCTCAACCCCTCGCCGTTCCAGGTTACCCGGCGGGCGGGTCGGCGTCGAAAAGCCGGATCAGGCTGACCGCGATCCGGCCCGCGAAACACTCCGACACGTCGGTCCCCTCGCGGCGCGGGCGGCCCTGGTAGTCGCCGCGGTAGAGAGACCGCTCGCCGTCGACCTCGTAGCGAAGCTCCAGCGGCGAGGGGTCGACGGGGCAGAAGACGACCTCGGGGTCCGGGGCGTCGTCCGGCGGATGGGGCAGGTTGACGTTCCAGAACGTCCCCGGCGTCCAGGGGCGGGCGATCAGGTCTGCCAGCAGGGGCGCGGCCCATCGCGAGGCGCGGGCCCAGTCGATCGGCCGTCCCCGCGCGATGTAGTGGGAGATCGCGATGCCCGGCACGCCGTGGATGACGGCCTCGCGCACCGCGGCGACGGTCCCGGAGTGGAAGACGTCCACGCCCAGGTTCCCCCCGGCGTTGATCCCGGAGAGGACCCACGCGTGGCCGGGCGCCAGGTGGTGCAGCGCCAGGCGGACGCAGTCGGCCGGGGTGCCGGAGACCGCGACGACCTCGCCGGCGTGGGTCGTGGCGACCAGCGGATGGTGCGTTGTGACCCGGTGGCCGCAGCCCGATTCGGGCTCCAGCGGCGCGACCACCCGCGCGGGGCCCAGCCCGGCGACCGCCTCGCGGAGCGCGGCCAGCCCGGGGGCGTCGTAACCGTCGTCGTTCGTCAGCACCAGCATCCCATCGCCCTCCCGACCCCCCAGGATGGCCGAACGGGCCGGGCCGTGTCAAACAGGGGCGAGATCCGTTTGGCGCGCCCGCGAGGCGTGATACAGTAATCGCTGGAAACCGACCGCCCGCCCCAGGACGCCAGCGACATCCGCATGGACCCCAACCCGCCCCGCACCAGGCCCGCGCGCCAGCGCGGGGGAGCCGACGCGGCGTCGGCGCCCGCCGTCGAGATCCGACGGCCCGCGCGCCACCCCAGCCGCTTCGAGATCCCCGTCTCCGCGATCGCGCCCCTGTTCCGCGCCCGGCTCGCCCGCGTCTACCGCTGCCGGGTCGACTTCGACCTGGACATCGGCGCCCGGCCCACGGCCCGCGTCCTGGGGGGCTACTACCGCTCGCGACGGCTGGTCCGCGTCTACGCGAACGACCGCGACGAGGGCCGGCGCCCGCTGGAGGAGCTGTTCGACACCTTCCTCCACGAGGTCGCCCATCACCTTGAATACACCGAGCCGGACAGCTTCTCCGCGACGGCCTGCGGGCGCGTCCCCGGGCGCATGCACAGCCGGCTCTTCTGGCGGATCCTCGGCGAGCTGAAATACCGCTGGATCTGCATCCAGGACCGGCCCGCCGACGCCGAGGATTCCTGACGCCGGCGGGCCGATTTCGGTCAGTGCAGCTCCTGGATGACCACGTCCTTGAAGCGGACCTCCATCGCCGGGCCGGTGTGGACCTGGAACGCGATGATCCCCTCGTCCGGGAACTCCTCGTCGGTGCGATCGATCACGGTCGTCCCGTTGATGGCGATCGTCAGCCGCTTCCCCTTGAAAGTGATGTCGAAGTCGTTCCAGTCCCCCTTGCGGATCAGCTTCTCGGCCTTCTCCGGCGGGTACTGCTCCAGGATGCCGCGGCCCCCCTCGTCGTACAGCAGGCCCCAGTAGCCCTCGGCGGCGTCGGCCTGCGGGCCGGTCACCACGCCCTCGCCCTTCGCCTGGCTGCGCACCTGGATCCCGGAGTTGTGGTTGCGGAGCTTCACCTTCACCTTTAGGTTGAAGTCCTTGTAGCTCTCCTCCGAGGCGAGGAACTGGTTCTTCTTGAGGTTCCCCTCCGTCCGGCCGACGATCTCGCCGTCCTCGACCGTGAACAGCGACGCGTCGGGGGGCGACACCCAGCCCGAGAGATCCTTGCCGTTGAAGAGGGCGACGGGCTCGTGGCCCAGGGCCGTCGGGGCCTGGATGGCGAGGGCCGCGGCCAAAACGGCCGACAGGCCGATCGTCGTCGGGATGCGCATGGGTCGTTCTCCGTGGGAGGGGATCGGATGATCGCGGCCGATCCGGGGACGGCCGGCGAGGTCGGGCCGATTGTCACGGGCACGCCCGGCGCGGTCAATGGACAGCCCCCCGGCTGGCGGGATCCGGGGCGGGGCTGTAGAATCGGGGCCCCGGCCGCGCGAGCCGGCCCCACGAGGCGGAGCGACCACGGCATGACCTTCGAGACGGACCTCCGGCGATTCGGCCCACCGGCCCTCGAAGCCCTCTCGCTCCGGGACTCCCTGGACTACTGCGCCCGGCTGACGGCCTCGCACTACGAGAACTTCAGCGTCGTCACCTGGCTCACCCCCCGCGAGCATCGCCCCGCGTTCCGGTCGATCTACGCCTTCTGCCGATGGTCCGACGACCTGGGCGACGAGGTCGGCGACCCCGCCCGCTCCCGCGAACTCCTCGCCTGGTGGCGCGGCGAGCTGGACGCCATGTTCGACGGCCGCGCCCGGCACCCCGTCATGGTCGCCCTCCGCGAGACCGTCGAGAAATACGCCATCCCGCGCGAGCCGTTTCACGACCTCATCGACGCCTTCGTCCAGGACCAGGAGGTCGCCGAGTACGAGACCTTCGACCAGCTCCTGGACTATTGCGCGCGGTCGGCCGACCCCGTGGGGCGGCTGGTGCTCCGCGTCGCCGGCGCCCACGACGAGGAAAACGCCCGGCTCTCCGACAAGACCTGCACGGCGCTGCAACTGGCGAACTTCTGGCAGGACGTCTCGCGCGACCTCGACATCGGTCGGCTCTACCTCCCCCGCGAGGACCGCGACCGCTTCGGCGTCCGCGAGGAAGACCTGCGGGCGAGGCGCTTCACCCCCGAGTTCGCCTCCCTGCTCCGCTTCCAGGTCGGGCGCACGCGCGAGCTGTTCGAGGCCGGCCGCCCGCTCGTCGGCCGCATCCCGCCGGCCTTCGCCGTGGACGTCGACCTCTTTTCGCGCGGGGGGCTGGCGATCCTGGACCGGATCGAGGCTCGCGGATACGACGTCCTGACCGCTCGGCCGTCGCTGGGCAAGGTTGCCAAGGCGCGGTTGCTGGCTCGGGCGCTGTTCGGTCTGGCGAAGGCCCGCTGGTCGTCCGGCCGCGAGGCCCATCGCCCCGAGCCCGCGGAGGCCCGGCCGTGACCACCGTCGCGCTCGCGGAGAGCCATCGGTTCTGCGGCGAGGTCTCCCGCCGCGAGGCCCGCAACTTTTACCACGCCTTCCGCCTCCTGCCGGCCGACCGTCGCCGCTCGATGTGCGCCCTCTACGCCTTCATGCGGCGCTCCGACGACCTCGCCGACGACGACGCCCCGGGCGTCGACAAGGCGAGGGCGCTCGCCGAATGGCGCGCCGAACTCGACGCCGCGCTCGAGGGCCGCGCGACATCCTGGCCCGGCTTCCCCGCCCTGGTCGACACCGTCCGGCGCGCCTCCATCCCCCCCGCCCTGCTCCACGAGGTGCTCGACGGCGTCGAGATGGACCTGACGCCCCGCCGCTTCGCCGACTTCGACGAGCTGGCCGGCTACTGCCGGCGGGTGGCGTCGGCCGTCGGGCTCTGCTGCATTCACATCTGGGGGTACGAGTCCGACAACGGCCGCGTCGAGCGGCTGGCCGACCGCTGCGGCCTGGCGCTCCAGCTCACGAACATCCTCCGCGACGTGGCCGAGGACCGCCGCAACGGCCGCGTCTACTTCCCCCAGGCCGACCTCGACCGCTTCGGCGTCGCCGACGCCGACCTCGACGCCCCCCACGTCGGCCCGGCGCTCCGGCGGCTGCTGGAGGAGTACGCGGCGCGGGCCTACCGTTGCTACGACGACGCCGCCGCGCTGGTCCCGCTGGTCGCGCCGGTCGGCCGCCCGGTCCTCCTGACGATCAAGGGGATCTATCGGGCGCTGCTGGACGAGATCGTCCGGCGCGACTACGACGTGCTGGCCGGGCGCGCCTCCGTCTCGAAGCGGCGGAAGGTGCTCATCGCCCTGCGGTCGCTCCCCTCGCGATGGCTCGGGCCGGGCGTCGCGGCGGCCGGGGCCCGCGAACGCGACCTGGTGTCGTGAGGCGGGCCCGATGAGTCGCCACCCCGCCCCCCCCATGCCCCGCGTCGTCATCGTCGGCGGCGGCCTCGCCGGGCTGGCGACGGCCGCGACGCTCGTCGACCGCGGCCTGCGCGTCACCCTGCTGGAGAGTCGCCCCCGCCTCGGCGGCCGGGCCGCCTCGTTCACCGACCCCGCGACCGGCGAGCTGGTCGACAACTGCCAGCACGTCAGCATGGCCTGCTGCACGAACCTGGCGGATTTCTGCCGCCGCGTGGGGATCGCCGACCTGTTCCGCCGCGAGCCCGCCGTGACGTTCCTCGGCCCCGACGGCCGGACCTCGACCCTCAAGGCCGGCCTCGCCCCCGCGCCGTTCCACCTCGGGGCGAGCTTCCTGCGGTCGAACTACCTGGGCTGGCGCGACAAGCTGCGGGTCGCCCACGGCATGGCCCGGCTGGCGCTCGACGCGGAGGGGAGGCCCGGCGAGAGTTTCGCCGATTGGCTCTGGCGCAACGGCCAGAACACGCGGACGATCCACCTGTTCTGGGCCACGGTCCTCGTCTCGGCCCTCAATGGCCGGCTGGATCGGATGGACTTCGCCATGGCCCGGAAGGTCTTCGTCGACGGCTTCCTCGCCAACCGCGAGGGCTTCCAGATGGAGATCCCCGCCGCGCCGCTGGGGGAACTATACGGGCTGCGGCTGGAGACGTGGCTGCGCGACCGCGGCGTCGACGTCCGGCTGACCGCCGGCGTCCGCTCGATCGACGCCGACGAGGACGGCGACCTCCGGGGCGTCACGCTCCGCGACGGCGGGGCGATCGACGCCGATTTCGTCGTGGTCGCCGTCCCGTTCGATCGCGTCCGCGGCCTCCTCTCCCCCGCGCTCCGCGAGCGGACGCCGGGGCTCGACGCGATCGCCGCGATGGAGCCCTCGCCGATCACCGGCATCCATCTGTGGTTCGACCGCCCCGTCTGCCCGTTCGACCACGTCGTCGCCCCGGGTCGGCTGCTCGACTGGGTCTTCAACCACACCCGCATCCAGGGCCGCGAGCCGAAGGGGGGCGGCGAGTACCTCCAGGTGGTCGTTAGCGCCTCGCACGACCTCGCGTGGATGAACAAGGAGGCGGCGCGCGACGTGATCCTCGGCGAGCTGGCCGAGATGTGGCCCGCGGCGCGCGAGGCGAAGCTGACGCGCTGGTGGGTCGTCACCGAGCACGCCGCGACCTTCGCGCCGACCCCCGGCGTCGACGCGATCCGCCCCCCCCAGCGCACCCCCGTCGACGGCCTGTACCTCGCCGGCGACTGGACCGACACCGAGTGGCCCGCGACGATGGAGGGGGCCGTCCGGAGCGGCTACCTGGCCTCGCGGGGGATCCTGGAGGACCTCGACCGCCCGGAGCGCCTCCTCGTCGCCGACCTCCCCGCGGGCCGACTCGCCGCCCGCCTGCTGAGGCGACTCCCCCCCCCGCCCCGCTTCCGCCCCGACTTCGAGGAGATGGCCCCGGACTTCGGCCGGGGCTGATCGGTCGCGGGGGCGTGGTCATCCGACGGCGTCGAGCGCGGCGCGGAGGGCGGCGGCGGCGACGCGCGGGCGCTCGGCCCTGACGATCGCGGCGCTGACGGCGATCCGCGACGCGCCGGCCTCCAGCACGCGATCGACATTCGACTCGTCGATGCCGCCGATGGCGAACCACGGCAGCTTGGTCGAGTCGGCGACCGTTCGGACGTATCCCAGCCCGGCCAGCTCGGGCTCGTCGAAGTCCTTGGTCGCGCTGGGGAACACCGGGCCGACGCCCAGGTAGCCCGCGCCGGCGACCACGGCCGCGTCGACCTGCGCCGGCTCGTGGGTGGAGACGCCGATCACCATGTTCGGCCCGACGATCCGGCGGGCGTCGCGGACGGTCACGTCGTCTTGTCCGAGGTGGACGCCGTCGGCGCCGGCGAGCCGGGCCAGGTCGGGGCGGTCGTTCATGATGAACCGCGCGCCGGCCTGGGCGGTGAGGATTCGGACCTCGCGGGCGCGGGTCAGCAGCTCGCGGTCGGGGAGGTTCTTCTCGCGGAGCTGGACGACGTCGGCGCCGCCGGCCAGCGCCTCGCCGACGATCCAGGTCAGGTCGCCCAGCGTGGGGAGCCCGCCCACCAGCAGCATCAGCCGGCGGTCGTCCAGCGTCCGGTACGCCTGGACGGCCGTCATCATCAGCTTTTCGAGCGTGTAGACGTCGTACCGCAGGACCTCGAACCGGCCGGCGATCCAGACGTCGACGAGCTTGCCGTACTCCTCCAGCGACCGCAGCGCCTCGGCGGCGCGCTTGAAGTTGGCGGCGAGGACCGCGCGGGGGTTCTCGCGGACCTGCTCCGATCGGGTCATGATGTGCGCGCCGACGTCCTCGCGGACGTCGCGCGAGGCGATCAGCAGGTCGGGGTCGAAGCCGCGGAGGGTCTCCGCCAGGCGGTGGCGGACCTCCTTCAGCCGGCGGGTCAGGCCGGGGTCGTCCAGGGCGAACCGGGCGTAGTCCTCGGCCACGCGCAGGCCCTCGCGGGCGCGGTTGGCGGAGGCGTCGAGCACCCGGGCGATGTCCACGGAGCGGACGGCGTCGGAGAGATCCAGCGGCGGGCCTTCCAGCGGGGGGAGGGGTTCGGGCTCCTCCTCGCGGGTGAGCAGGTCGCGGAGGCCGTCCAGGTCCAGCCCTGCGTCGCGCAGGGCGGCGAGGGCGTCGCCCGCCTCGACGAGCAGGCCGGCGAGCAGGTGCTCGGTGCCGACGCTCGCCTTGCGGCCGTCGACCCGGGCGCGGGCGGTCGCCTCGCCGAGCACGGACCGCATCGACCGAGACTGCGGGGCCTCCGGCGCCTCCGCGACCTTCGCTCCCTCAGCGGCGGCCGAGGGGGAGGCGACGCCGAGCGCCCGGTGGACGCCTTCGGGCTCCAGGCCGAACTCGGCGACCAACTCCGCGGCGCGGGACTCGGGCTCGTCGACCAGGGCGGCGATCAGGTCGGCGGGCTCCACCGCGGCGGCCCCGCGCGCGACCGCCCGGCCGGCGGCTCGATCCAGGGCGCGCCGGGCGCCCGGCGTCAGCGTCTCTTCCATCGCGTCCTCGACTCCCGCCGCGGGCGGAACCTCCGGCGGCCGAAAGGTTAAACTGTTGCTCGACGGCCCTTGCAAATCGCATGCGGCGGGCCCAAGATGAACGGCATCGAATTCGCAGCCGGGCTCCGCCGCGACCCCCGCCGGGCCCCCCAAGATCGTCACCACCTGGAGAGGACCACCACCGTGCCCGGACGAATCCTCCTCGCTCTCTCGTTCCTGCCCGCGCTCGGCCTGCTGACGCTCCTCGCGGCCCCCGCCGTCGGCGGCGACGAGAAGCCCCCCGCCTCGGTCCTCGACTTCACGATGAAGGACATCGACGGCGCCGAGGTCCCGCTGTCCAAGTATCGGGGCAAGGTGCTCCTGGTCGTGAACACGGCCAGCCAGTGCGGCCTCACCCCGCAGTACGAGGGCCTGGAAGCCCTCTACGAGAAGTATAAGGGCCAGGGCCTGGAAGTGCTCGCCTTCCCCGCCAACGAGTTCGGGGCGCAGGAGCCGGGGACGAACGAGCAGATCAAGGAATTCTGCTCGACCAGGTACAACGTGAGCTTCCCGCTCTTCTCCAAGATCGTCGTCAAGGGCGAGGGCATCGACCCGCTCTACGCCTTCCTGACCAGCGAGTCCACCAACCCCGGACACGCCGGCGAGATCAAGTGGAACTTCGCCAAGTTCCTCGTCGGCCGCGACGGCGAGGTCATCGCCCGCTTCGACCCCAAGACCGCCCCCGAGTCCGAGGAAGTCGTCTCAGCCGTCGAGAAGGCCCTCGCCGAGAAGTGAGCCGGCCGGCCCTCGGCCGCCGATCGAGCAACCCCCGAACCGCCCCGGACGCCGCGTCCAGGGGCGGTTCGTCGTTTCGAAGCCCGCCGCGCTGGACGACCTTTCCCCCGGGCGAGACAATGAAGGGGCCGAGACCACGAGGCGAAGGAGGATCCGCGATGGCGACCGTCGACCGGCAAGCCAGCCTACTCACGGCCGAGGAGTTCGCGAAGCGGCCCGACTCGGGCATGGCCGAGGAACTGGTGCGAGGGGTCGTCGTCATGCCTCCGCCGCCGGGATTCAGGCATGGTTTCGTCTGTGCAAGACTCGCCAAGCTGCTTGCGATACACGTGGACGATAACGACCTCGGCCGCGTTCTGGGCAACGACGCCGGGGTGGTGACGGAGCGGGGGCCGGACACGGTGCGAGGGCCGGACGTGTCGTATTACAGCTATGCGCGCGTCCCGAAGGGTCGCGAGCCGGTCGGCTACGCCGCGACGCCCCCCGACTTGGCCTGCGAGGTCATCTCCCCAAGCGATCGCTGGAAGGACGTGATGGAGAAGGTGGGCGAGTACCTGAAGGCCGGGGTGCTGGCCGTGGTGGTCCTGGACCCGGACAAGCGGACGGCGCATGTCGTCCAGGTAGACCGCCCGCCGGTCGCGCTGGGCCCGGACGACGTCCTGCGGCTGGAGCCGATCCTACCTGGCTTCGAGGTCGTCGTCGGCCAATTGTTCGCCTGAAACCCCGGCGGCGCTCAGCGGAGGTTGGGGGCTTCCAGCGGCGGGGCGGGGTCGGGGAGTTCGTCGTCCTCGTCGAAGTGCTCGGGGAGGCTGGGCTCGTCGTAGAGGCGGAGGTAGCGGTAGTAGACCTCGAGCGTCAGGGTGGCGAGCGCGGTGCAGTAGATCCGGCCGCCGCGGGCGCCGTAGATGCTTTCGTCGGGGTCCCAGCTCCCGGCCATGTGGCCGCCGGTGCGTTGCAGCGTGACGACGCGGTCGCGCAGGCGGCCGTTCCACTCGGCCCAGGGGCGGCCGCCGTGCTGGTACATGGCCAGAGTGCCGTAGTACCAGTAATAGACGTTCGTCTCCCCGCGGTCGGATTCGTGTTCGAGGAGGTGAGCGGCGGCCTCCGCGCTGGCGGGGCCGGGGCCGCCGAGGCCGAGGAACTGGCGGCAGGCCCAGGCCTCGGCCGTCATGGTGGGGGTCACCTTGTCGACGGGCTGATACCTCGCCAGGCCGCCGGACTCGCCGTCGGAGACCCGCTCGAGCCAGGTCGCGGCGCCGCGCTCCAGCGAGTCCTGCTCGGGGATCGGCAGGCCCGACTCGCGGGCCGACTTCAGCGCCATGACGACCCAGCCGAGGACGCTGGTGTCGCCGATCGCCGCGCCCGGCGCGTAGCGCCACGACTGGCCGTCGCGGGCGCGCGAGCGGGCCAGGAAGGCGACGGCACGCTCGGCGGGGCCGCAGAGGCGCTCGTCCAGCGACAGCGCGTACCCCTCGCACAGAGCCAGCGTCGCCATGGCGTGGCAGTACAGGCCGACGGTGTTGCTCGCGCCGCGGAGGTCGCCGTCGGGCTTCTGCTGGCGGAGCAGGAAGGTGAGGCCGCGTGCGACCACGCGGGCGTACTTCCCCTCCTTGTGGGTGTAGCCCGCGCCCAGGTAGGTGAGCAGGGCCAGCCCGGTCAGGCCGGTGTCGGCTTCCCAGTAGGCGCACTCGCCTTCGCAGACGTCCCCCTCGGGGCAGTGGACGGTGTAGTCGTCGTCCCCTTCCACGGCCTCGCCGTCGGCGTAGCGGGCGGTGCCGCCGTCCCAGCGGCCGTCGTCGTCCTGATGCCGGGCCAGCCAGTCGAGCGCCCGCTCGACGGCCAGCTCGCTCGCCCGGCTCGCCCCGGCGCTCACGGCGCGGGCGGATCGATCGGCCTCGATCCGCGGGCGGTACATCTCCGGGACCTCGGTGATCGGGCCGATCGGCCGCGACGACCGGGACAGGTCCGCCAGCGCCGGCGCGGGGGTCTCGACCGGCGTCGGGCGGATCGTCGCGACGGCCAGCGGCGGCGGCTCCACCTTCGGCGCCTCCGCGACGACCCGCGGCGACGGCTCCGCTCCCCGGCCGGGCCGCGCCGGCCGCAGGCGGGCGTCGGCGATGGGGACGCTCGGCCTCGGCGCCTCGGCCCGGGAGGGCTCGGGCGCGGCGGGCTCGGGGGCTTCGAGCGTGGCGTCGACGACCGCCTCGATCGGCCCCGGCGGCGCGGCGAGCGGCGAGGGGGTCGCGTCGAGCGGAGTCGCCGCCGGCTCGGGGGGAGGCGGCTCCGGGACGGCCGGGGCGTTGGTCGTCGCGGCGGCCAGCGTCGGGGCATCAAGGCGGGGAGGCTCCGGGACGGCCGGACGCGACGACGGATCGGCCTCGGGTCGCTCCGTCGCGTGCCGTCCCGAGGTCGGCGCGACGGGCCGGTCCAGGCGGTCGATCGCCGCGACGCCGGCGCGCCGGCCCGCCCCCTCGGCCGCGCCGAACGGCCGAGATTGGAGGTCCCCCGCGGCGGTCTCGACGACCGGCGTGACGCGGACCCGGCGCTCGGCCTTCTCCTGGTCGCGGCCGGGGTCGAGCGCCCGCATCATCGCCGGGACGCTCCCGCCGCCGACCAAAAGCGCGGCGTGCGCGGCGACGGAGAGGGCCAGGCACTGGCGGATCGCGTTGCGCGACCCCCAGCTCACCCAGACCAGGATCGCCGCCGCCATCAGGGCCAGCGCCCCCAGCGCCCACGCGCCGAGGTCGGCCTTCAGCAGCATCAGGAACGATTCCAGGTCCAGTCCGGTCATGGGCTCCGCCTCCTCCCTGCCAGCATAGCCGAAGGCGGGGGCGGGGGTCACGCCCCCACGGAAGGCTCGTCGCGACGCGCCCGCGGCGACGAGACGCGGACGGGCGCCGCCACGACCGGCCCGCGCGGCTCGCCGATGCGGATGTGCGGCGCCGGCGCGGCCGCCGGCAGCGTCGGCGCGGCGACGGCCGTGGTCATCGCGACGGCGTCGATCGTCTCGGCGCCCAGGCGGTCGAGCATCCCCCCCAGGCGCTCCACGCGCGTCGCCAGGACGTCGTTCAGGGCCATCGAGACGACCCCCAGGCCCACGCCGCAGGCCAGCGGCCCCAGCGCGTCCGCCAGCGACGCCGACGCGATCGGCCCGTCGCCCGCGAGCCTCAGCAGCCGCTGGGCCATCAGCAGCGAGCCGAACAGCCCGATCAGCGGGGCGAGCGCCGCGATCCTCCGGAGCGTCCCGACGTTCCGCCGCAGTTGCTCCGACTCCCAGCGGTGCGCCAGGTCGACGGCCCGCTCCAGCTCCGTCGCCGGGCGTCCCCAGCGCCGCACCGCCGCCAGGGCGACCCGCGCCGCCGGGCTGGGGTGCATCTCGCAGTAGTCGAGCGCCTGGCCGCCGTCGAGCTTGCCGGCGTGCAGCCGGTCCACGAACCGGACGAGGAAGTCGTTCGGCACGACGGCCCGCCGACGCAGCCGGAACAGCCGCTCCGCCGTCGCGCACGCGCCGAGCGCCGCGCACGCCGCGAGCCCGCCCCAGGCCATGCGCTCGCCGGCCGGCGTCCGCTCGTACCAGACCAGGATCCCGCTCGCGACCCGCGCCGCGCGGCGCTGGGCCTCGACCGCCAGGTCGCCCCGCGGTTCCTCCGCGACGGCCGCCCCGCCCATCAGCGACGCCCCGATCAGGGCCGCCGCGATACGTCGAATCATGGTCATGAATGGCATCCTTTCCGTGTCGACATGCGAGCGTTCGCGCCGGCGATCGCCCCTCACGGCGTCGCCCCGCGCGCGGCCTGGATCTTCTCCCGGCGGTCGCGGGCCTCGTCGGCGTGGGGGTCGTCGGGCAGGTCGGCGATGATCCTTTGATAGGTCTCGGCGGCCTCCTCGGGGCGGCCGAGACGCTCGTAGACCTTGCCGGCCTCCAGGAGAGCGGCGGCCCGTCGGCGGGGGGCGTCGGGGTAGAGGACGTCGACCTGGAGGAACTCGCGGAGGGCCTGGAGGAACTGCTCCTCGTGGAAGAACGTCTCCCCGCGCATGAGCTGCGCCTGGGCGGCCAGGTCGCCGGACTTGCGCGAGTCGATGACCGCCTGGAACGCGGCGCGGGCCTCGTCGAGCCGGCCGAGGCCCATCAGGGCGCGGCCGCGCGCGAACTCGACCGGGTCGCGGGCGGCCGGGTCGGCGATCGTGGGCTTCAGGGCGTCGGCGGCGTCGAGCGCGTCCCGCCATCGCCTCAGCCCCAGGAGGGACTGGAGGCGGCGTTCCCTCGCCAGGTCGACCAGCCCGGGCGGGTCGTCGGGCGATCCCGGCGCGGCGATCAGCTCGGCCAGAAGCTTCTCGGCGGCCTCGAACTGGTCCTGCCGCAGCGCCACCTCGGCGCGGAGCAATCGGGCCTCGCGGGCGCGGGGGCTCTGGGGAGCCTCGGCGAGCAGGCGGTCGAACGTCGCGGCGGCGGCGGGGAGGTCGTCCAGCTCGAATCGCGACCGGGCCAGGCGGTACAGGACGCCGGGGGCGAGCCGCTCCGGGAGCTTCGGGGCGTCGGGGGCGGCGTCGACCATCGGGGCGAGCAGCTTGACGACCTCCGCGTAGTCCTTGCGCTCATTGGCCGATTCCGCGAGGTTGAACCGGGCGTCGGCGGCGAGGGGGCTGGCGGGGAACTCTCCGAGCAGCCGGGCGAAGACCTTGTCGGACTCGGCGACCTCGCCGGCGTCCAGCAGGTCCCAGCCGCGATCGGCGAGGATCGCGTCGACCGACTGGCCGGCCGCCTCCAGCCGCGCGCGGGCCTCGTCGCTTTCCAGCAGCCGGCCGAGCACGTCGGCGGCCTCCTTCGGCTTCTCCTTCGACAGCAGGCGGGCGCGGTCGAGCGCGGCGAACAGGGCGACGTCCGCCTTCGGGTCGCGGGATTCGACCCCCTCGTAGGCGGAGAGGGCCGCGGCCACGTCGCCGCTCGCCTCCACGGCCCGCGCCCGCTCGTAGGCGAGCGCGGCGGCCCGGGAGTCGTCGACCTCGCGGGCGAGGACGGCGTCGAACGCCTTCGCGGCGCCGGCGGCGTCCCCCTGCTTCGCCAGGGCCCGCGCCAGGCCGAGTTCCGCGCGTTCCTTGAGGTCGGCGGGGAGGTTCGCGTCGGTCGACTCGGCGAGCGGGCGGAACTGCGCGACGGCCCCCGGCCAGGCGCCGGCCCCGGCGAGCGCCTCGGCCAGCCGCAGCCGCGCCGGCGGCAGCGCGGGGCTCCCCGGCGACTTCGCGTCCAGCCGGCCGATCGCCTCGGCCGCCTCGGCGAGCTGGTCCTGGGCCACCCGCGCCGCGGCCAGGTTGGCGAGCGCGTGGTCGGCGAGCGGGCCGTCGGGGGCGGCCTCCAGCGCCCGCTCGAACTCGGCGGCGGCCTCGGCGAATCGTCCGGCGTCCAGGCGCGACCGGCCTAGCAGGAACGCCGCGTCGGCCGCCGTCTTGATGTTCTTCGACCCCGCCAGCGCCGCGAGCATCGCGTCGGCCCGATCGGCCTTGCCGACGGCGCTGTAAGCGGCGGCCAGCTCGTAGCGGGCGGCGTCGACGACCTCGGGCGCGGCGTCGGGTGGCCTGGAACCGTCCCCGATCAGTTTCTCCAGCGCGGCGACCGCGGCGTCGTGCCGGCCGACGGCGGCTTCGGACTTGCCCAGGGTCAGCAGCGCCGCCGGGACGAGCTTGCCCCCCGCGTCGGCCTCGATCACCTTCCGCGCGGCGTCGGCCGCGGCGTCGTGGTCGCCGGCCTTCTCGGCGAGCCGGGCCGCCTCGAGCAGGGCGTCGTCGGCCCACGGGTCGGCCGGATGGTCGGTCGCGAGCTTGAGGAACCGAGCCCGGGCGTCCTCGTCGCGCCCCAGGGCGCGGAGGGCTTCCGCCGATCGGTACAACAACGCGGGGCCCAGCGCCGAGCCCCCCGCGCGGGGCAGGACCGCCTCCAGGGTCCGCAGCGCGTCCTCGGGGCGGTCGCGGCGCAGGTCGATGCCGGCGAGTTCCAGGCCTGCCTCGACCGACGCCTGTTCGGCCGGGTCGGCGGCGATCGGCGCGAGCAGCTCGGCCGCCTCGTCGAGCCGGTCGAGCCGCGTCAACGCCTGGCCGCGCCGCAGGCGGGCCTCGCCCTGGACGGGGCCGGGGCCGACCTTCGCCAGCGCCTCGGCCGCCGCCTCGAACCGCCCCGCGGCCAGCTCGATCTTGCCGACCTGGAGGCGGGCCTTGTCGACCCAGTCGGGCGACTCGCGACGGATCAGGTCATCGAGGACTTCCAGCGCCGCGGGGCCTTCGCCGGTCGCGGCGAGAGACCGCGCCAGCCCGTAGCGGGCGCGGTCGGCCAGCCTGGCCTCGGGGAAACGCTTCAACGACCGCTCATAGGCCGCGCGGGCCCCGGCCGGGTCGTCCAGGGCGAGCCGGACGTCCCCCAGGTAGGTCCACGCGGTCTCCAGGTTGGGGTGGTCGGCCGGGTCGGACGTGAACTTCTCCAGGGCCTCGCGGGCCGCCGGGAGGTCCCCCAGCATGTACGAGAGTTCGCCCACCCGATACCACGCGGCCCGCGCGCGGGGATGGTCGGGGGCCTTGTCGAGGAACTCGCGGAACGCCTCGCGCGACCCCTGGTACTCGCCCCCGAGCAGCCGCGCGCTGGCCAGGCCGAAGCGGGCGTCGTCGCCGTGGGGCGGGCGAGGATCCGACTCCAGGAAGCGGGCGTATTCCTCCGCCGCCATGTCGTACTTCCGCTGCCGGAACAGGCCGTGCGCGAACCGCAGGCCGTCCGGCATCCGGGGGGGCTCGGCCCCCTCCTGCCCCGCGGCCATCCCGGCCGCGACCAGCGCGAACACCAGCGCCGTCGCCGCGCGAGCGGGCCGTCGCCGCTCGCGGGCCGCGTTCCACGCATCCTGGTTCGACACGAGAGAGATCAATCGACCCTCCCGCCCCGCGTGTCGGATCCTTCCAACGGTCGGGGCCCTTCCCTGCGTATATGAATTCGAGGCGGCAAAGTCGCCCTGGTCGCGAACGCCTTCCCGCCCCGCTTGAATATCCTGGCCGCCAGAAGATCGCGGATCGGCCCGGTCGCCCTCCGCGTCCCGCCCAGCCCAACCCTCCCATGGCATCCCGCATGGACCCCACGCCGGGGGCGGTCGAGCCCTCTCGATTGGAATCGACATGCTAGACTCTCGGCAACAGGTTCGTCGCCGGACTTCTCCGAGGCCCGGGGCGCGAAGACCTGGTGGGAAGGATTCGACGGCCCGGCCGCCTTCGGAATCGGCGTGGATTTTGCAGGCGTTGCAATCGACGCAATGTGACGGGGCGGCGTGGATTCTCGATATTCTCTCGCAAGAGATTCTAGACATGGCGTCAGAGTCTCTGTATCCTCCTAAGAATCCGCAAAGCTCCCAGGGTGCGCAGTTGGTCGACTGGTCCGGCCATGAATGACGATCGGCCGCCTTCTCGACCGGTCTCACCACCGGGAGATGGTTGATTCGACCCCCCGATCCGGTATCCGTGGAGATTGCAACAATGTTGAGCGCTCGGTTGTTCGGCGCGACGGCTGTCGCCCTCGCGGCCTCGACGGCCTATGCCCAGGTTCCGTCCAAGCAGACCCCCACGCCGCAGGCCCCCGCCAAGGT
>NZ_JBBCIR010000061.1:0-36779 GCF_037189885.1 Paludisphaera sp. | reverse complement strand
GGCGGCGGCTACGGCGGCGGCGGTGGTGGCTACGGCGGCGGTGGCGGCGGCTACGGCGGCGGCGGTGGTGGCTACGGCGGCGGCCGTGGCGGCGACCGGCGCGGCGGCGGCGGCGGTTACGACCGCGGCGGCTACTGATCGTCGACCTCGACGACCCTGAGAAACAACGAAGCCCCGCGGCCGTCGGATGACGGCCGCGGGGCTTTCTCTTTTCCCTTCCCTACTCCCCCCACCGACGAGCCGGGGGCGGGGTGCGACGCCAGGGCCTCAGGCGTCGGGCTTCGGCCGGGCGACGGCCAGGGGCCGCAGCACGGCGAGCATGGTGTTCAGGTGGGCCAGGCGCGGGCCGAAACGGTCGACGAAGTCGCTGAGCGCGAAGTCGGCGTCCACGAGGTTGTCGTGGTGCTCCTCGACGTACTCGGCCATTTCGCCGAGCAGCGCCGCGTGGACCTGCTCCAGGCGGCCGAGGGTCTCCCGGCTAACGTCCAGCATGCCCTTATGGCCGTTCTGCCACCGTTCCAGCTCGGCCGACTGCCGCGCCCGCTGCTCGCGGTTGACCTGGACGATCTCGCGGGTCAGCTCCAACTCCTGGCGGCTGATCTCCAGGCTCTGCCGAAGCGCGTCGAGCGTCTGGTTCTGGAGGTTGACCAGGTGGTGCAGCAGCACGACCGGATCGTTGGAGCCTGGGGGCGGGGCGGAGGGGCCCTGGCCGGTCGGCGAGACTTCCATGCGGTACGTCCAGGACGCCGAGGATGGGTTCTCGGGGGCAGACACTCCGACCTCCTTCGCTGACGGACTGGCGGGGACAGACGGATGGGGCGCTCGCCGAGGGATTCGCCCGGGCTCGATTGGCTCCGGGCGCGGAGAGACTTTTCAGTATATTCGACGAAGCTCGCCGGGTATAGGCGACCTCCCGACCGGGCATCCCCTTTCGCCCCCCCGGGCGTTACGCCCCTCCTCGCCGAACGTCGCGGCCCGGAATACTTTCCAGATACCTGAAATCTCGCCGGTCCCGCCGCGGAGCATACGGGTGGTGGATGTCGGTGTTCCTTGGCAATCCGGAAGCAGTCGAGGATCGCGGGACGACTGGCTCCCGCGGCTGATCACCTTTGCCACAAGAGCAAGGTGCTCCCAGCCCGTTCTCGCGCCTCTCACCCCGGGAGAGGGCGGCCGCGTCAGCGGCGGGAGGGGTCGTCGGAGCGCGGAGACGCCGTCGGGGCGGGCCGCAATGCACCGCCGCTATCTCTATCATCCGATGACCCTCACTCGGCCCTCCGGGCCACCCACTCCCGGCGGGAGAGGGGACGCGCACAGGCGATGTTAGCCGGGGGGGCGGAACGAGAAAACCACTTCGAAATCGACGAACGAAGCCAACTTGATTTGGACGCAAATCCATTGGCTGTAACGGCTTGGCCGCATCGGGGGCGAGGGGGTGGCGCGCGAACGAAGCCAACTCGCGCGGGTCAGAGCGCGAGGTCGTCGTCCTCGTCGTGGTCATGGTCATGACCGTCGATCGCGTGATGGAAGGCGTCCGGCAGCGCGTCGACGATGTCGCCGGCGATGAGGCCGATCTCGCCGGAGTGGTCTCGGGCGATGTCCCCGGCGATCCCGTGGACGTAGACGGCGAGCTGGGCGGCCTCGAACGCCGGCAGCTTCTGGCCGAGCATCGCGGCGACGATCCCGGTCAGCACGTCCCCCGCGCCGCCGGTCGCCATGCCCGGGTTCCCGGTCGAGTTGACATAGACCCGCTCGCCATCCGTCACCAGCGTCCCGTTCCCCTTGAGCGCGATCACCAGGTTCGGGTTCCGGGCGGCGAAGGCCGAGGCCCGCGCCTCGCGCTCGGCCTGGACCTGCGCGGCCGTCGCGCCGGTCAGCCGGCCGAACTCGCCGGGGTGCGGCGTCGCGACGGCCGGTTGCGAGAGGCGATCGACCAGCGTCACGTCCCTCGCCAGGACGTTCAGGGCGTCGGCGTCCAGGACCAGCGGCTTGCCGGACGACTCGACCGCCCAGCGGACGAGTTCCAGGATTCCGTCCGACTGGCCGAGCCCCGGGCCGATCGCCAGCACGTCGGCCTGATCCGCCAGCTTCTCCAGAGCGGGGCGCGCGGCGGGGAAGTCGACCACGCCGTCAACGTCGCAGGCCAGCGGATACGTCATGTAGCAGGGTTCGAACGAGGCGACGGTCGGCTGGATTTCGGCCGCGCAAGCGACGCGCACCAGCCCCGCCCCGGAGCGCAGGGCGGACGCCCCCGAGAGCGCCGCGGCGCCGGCCATGCCCCGGCCCCCGGCGATGACCAGGACGGAGCCGTAGTCCCCCTTGTGGCCGTCGGGCGAGCGGGCGGGGAGCGAGGGGATCGATTCGATGCGTCGGAGAGCCATGATCGGGGATCCTTAGCCGGGGGTCTCGCCGCCCTCGCCGCGCGCCAGCCCGGCGCGTCGGGCGATGAGCCCGGCGACGTGCCCGCCGTTGAACCCGGCGTCGATGTTCACGACCACCACGTTCGAGGCGCAGCTGTTGAGCATGCCCAGCAGCGCCGCCAGGCCGTGGAAGCTGGCGCCGTAGCCGATGCTGGTTGGGACGGCGATCACCGGGCAGGCGGTCAGCCCGCCGACGACGCTCGGCAGCGCCCCCTCCATCCCGGCCGCGACGACGACGGCGTCGGCCTCGGCGAGCCGGTCGAGCTGGTTCAGCAGGCGGTGGATGCCGGCCACGCCGACGTCGGCCAGCAACGTTACGTCGCAGTTCCAGGCCTCGGCCGTGACGCGGGCCTCCTCGGCGACGGGGAGGTCGCTGGTCCCCGCGGTGACGACGACGACCCGACCCACCTTCGGCCCCGTCGCCTCGGGCCCGGGCTGTCGGAACGTCCGGGCCACCGGGTTGTGCTCCCCGCCGGGGAAGGCGCCCTTCAGCCGATCGACGATGCTCGGGTCGACGCGCGTCACCAGGCAGCCCTGGCCATGATCGAGCAGCTTGCCGACGATGGCCTCGATCTGCTCGCCCGTCTTGCCCAGGCCGAAGACGACCTCGGGGAAGCCGCAGCGGTCGCGACGATGCAGGTCGACGTGCGCGAAGCCGCCGGTGTCGGCGAAGCCCTGGTGGGCCTCCATCTCCTTCGCGGCGGCGTCGGGCGTGATCGCTCCGGAGGCCAGCGCTTCGAACAGTCGCGCGAGATGCCGTGGGATCATGGGCGGGAATCCAGCGGGGGGACGACGGGTCTCGAACAACCGTAGCCGACCCGCGCCGAATCCGCAACCGGGCGACGCCGCGTCGCTCAGGCGGCCCCGCGGTCCCGCGACTTCCGCCAATGGGCGCGGACGCCTAGCCCGACCGCCCCGGCGGCCAGCCACAGGAGCGACGGCTCCGGGACCGGCGTCATGGGCTCAAGGCCCGGCGGCGTGAGGATGTAGAACTCCTCCCGCGGGGAATCAGGATCCGTGTAGTCCCTCCTGGGGGTCGCCACGAGGAGGATGTCGCCCCGGGCGCTGAACCCATCGACGCCGAAGCGGTCGTACCGCCCCCAGAGTTCGGGATCCACCAGGTCGCGCACGTCGGTCCGGGTGCCGGTCTTCAGGTCGAACAACAGTAGTTCTCGCGTGTATCCGGCGTAGATGAGGTTGGTCTGGAGCAAAAGCTGGTCGGCCGGGTTCAGGAAGGAGTTCGTCACCTCGTTGGCCTCGGTGACGAGCTTATGGAACTCGGTATATTTGCCGTTCGCGTCGGGCGTGGTGTATCCGAAGTTGACGCTGGACCACGGCATGCCGCGGGAGCCTCCATTGGCGACTCTGCCGACGACCATGCCGGTCGCGTCGTTGATGAGCCGCCCTTCCATCTGATAGGTCGGCGGGTTCGGATCGCCCGCCCCTCGCCAGGCTGTAACCTTCGGCAAGTCCAGGCTCGCGGCGTCTTGCAGATCGAAGCTTCGAGTCCCGGAGTCAAAGGAGTAAGCGTCACCCGTCGCGTTATTGTAAGCCATGCGGGTCGGGTACTGCTGGACCGTGACGTCGCTCCCATTGCCTAGGTATGTGGCCGTGTAGTATGGGGCGGCGGTGGCGTCCTCGCCACCCGCCGAGATGACCGACACGATCGCGGCCCAGAACATCCCACGGCTGACGCGACGCACCATGACGGCTCCTCCTGAGCTACCGCCGCCGAGAATCGTGGCGGATTCGGCGCGATCATGCACGGATGGCACGTTCCGGTCAATCGCGAATCCTTCGGCTCTGGCGTCTCCTCCTCGGCCGATCATTCAAGCAATGTCGCTTGCGGAAAATCGTTAAATCCTCAAAACTCGCGACGCCGGCGTCGAATGACGACGGTACACTCACGATACGAGTGAACAGACGGGGAGGCCGACCTCGCGTCGGAGGCGGCGAGGCCGTAAAGTCATCGTATGCTGTCCCTTCGCGATCCATGACGGATCGTGGCCCACGCCTTCAAACGAGGCCCGCGATGGCGAGCAATCTGCGCGATGAGTTGGCGTCGCTCCGGATCGAGCGGAAGAAGACGGCGCGACCCGTCGTCGACCCGGACGCCGCCCGCTCCCCGGCCAAGTCACCCGCCCCGGCCCAGGTCGCCTCCGAGGCCCACTCGCCGAGGGGGGCCTATCGTCGTCGCAAGGGGCTCGGCCTGCGCCTGCTCTCCTTGCTCATCTGGCTGATCCCGCTGGGGATCGCGGGGGGGGCGGGGTTCGTGGCGTACCGCCAGTACGACGCGGTCCGGTCCAAGCCGGAGGTGATGATCGGGGTCGTCCAGGAGATGACGCTCGGCGAGGCCGAGAAGCTCCTCAGCGCCAAGGGCTACCTCAAGTCGCGCTACCAGGCGATGATCGGCACCCGGATCGCGGGCCGGGTCCAGGAGATGCGGGTCGAGGAGCGGGCGAAGGTCCAGAAGGGGGAGATCCTCGCCGTCATCGAGCACCACGACATGGACGCCATGCTCCTCCAGCGCAAGGCGAGCCTGGCGAAGGCCGAGGCCGAGCTGGAGGAGGCGAAGGTCGACCTGTGGGACAAGGAACGCCAGGAGCAGCGGCTCTCCCGCCTGCTGGAACGCCAGATGGTCCCCCAGGAGGAGTACGACAAGGCGCTGGCCGCGCGCCGGGCGGCCGCCGCCCGGATCGTCGCGACCGAGGCCTCGATCCAGATAACGAAGTCGAACATCCAGGAGATCGAGGCCACGATCAAGCACCAGATGTTCCTCTACGCCCCTTTCGACGGCACCGTGGTCGAGAAGCAGGGAGAGGTCGGCGAGATCATCAGCCCGATGGCGATGAGCTCATCGCTGGGCCGGTCCGCCGTCGTGACGATCGCCGATTTATCGAGTATGGACGTGGAGGCCGACATCCCCGAGGAGCAGATGTATCGGGTAAGCGTGGGCCAGCCGGCGGAGATCTCCGTCACGGCCGTCCCCAGCAAGCGCTACCGCGGCCGGCTGCGTCAGGTCCTGCCGATGGGCGATCGCACCCGCGCGACGGTCAAGGTGAAGGTTGAAATCCTCGACCCCGACGAGAAGCTGTTCCCCGAGCTGGCGGCGACGGTCCACTTCCTGCCGGACGAGAAGACCGCCCAGTCGGAGGCCAGCATGGCCTACCTGTACGTCCCCAGCGAGGCCGTCTTCCAGGAGGACGGCCACGACTGCGTCTGGCTGCTCGACCGCGACAACCGCGTCACGCGCCGGCGGATCGAGGTCGCCAACTCCAGCCGGGGCGCGACCCGCGTCGAGTCCGGCCTCCAGGCCGACGACAAGGTCATCCTCACGCCCCCTCGCGGACTCCGCGACGGGGAAATCGTCCGCGAGTCCGTCCGCTGACCGGGCCGAACCGGGGCGCGGGCCGCGATCTTCACCCACGATCGATTCCATTGACGCGAGGTCATGCATGTCAGGGTCCCCTTCGATCGAGCTGCGCGGGGTGGAGAAGGAGTACCGCCGCGACGAGTTCGTGGTCCCGGTGCTCCAGGGGCTGGACCTGACCGTCGGCGAGGGCGAATACCTCGCGCTGATGGGGCCGTCGGGGTCGGGCAAGACGACGCTGCTGAACCTCGTCGCCGGCCTGGACGTCGCCACCCGCGGCGAGGTGATCGTCCACGGCCAGGACCTCGGCGGGCTCACGGAGGCCCAGATCACCCGATGGCGGGCCGACAACGTCGGCTTCATCTTCCAGACCTACAACCTGATCCCGGTCCTCACGGCGGCCGAGAACGTCGAGCTGCCGCTGCTGCTGACGAGCCTGTCGCGCAAGCGGCGCCGGGAGAACGTCGCCACGGCCCTGCGGGTCGTCGGCCTGGAGGGTCGCGAGCACCATTACCCGCGGCAGCTCTCCGGCGGCCAGGAACAGCGCGTGGCGATCGCGCGGGCCATCGTCACCGACCCGTTCCTGCTCGTGGCCGACGAGCCCACCGGCGACCTCGACCGCAACACGGCCGACGAGATCCTGGAGCTGCTGGAGCAGCTCAACCGCGAGTTCGAGAAGACCATCGTCATGGTGACGCACGACCCGCTGGCCGCGCGCCGGGCCGGCCGGGTCCTGCACATGGACAAGGGTCGTCTCGTCGACGACGTGATCAACGAGCCTCCCGTCACGGCGGCCCCCTGACATGAAATACCTCACCTACGTGTTCCGCAACGCCCGGCGGAACCCCGTCCGCACCGGGCTGACGGTGGCGTCCATCGCCATCTCGATGTTCCTGATGATGATCCTCACCTCGTTCTTCGCCGCCATGCAAGAGGCGAACAGCGCGACGAAGCAGTACAACCGGATCATCGTGATGAACGCCAACGGCTTCGCCGGGCAGATGCCGATCGCCCGGGTGCGCCAGGTCGCCGCGATGGACGGCGTGCGGGCCGCGACGCCGTTCTCGTGGTACGGCGGCAAATATCAGAACAAGCGCGTCCTGTTCGCGCAATTCGCCGTCGACGCCGACACGGTCTTCGACACGCTCGACGAGTACAAGGTCCCGGACGACCAACTCGCCGCGTTCAAGGCCGACAAGGCCGGCGCGGTCATCGGCCCGAAGCTCGCCCGCGAGTACGACCTCAAGATCGGCGACGAGATGCCCCTCCAGGGGGACATCTATCCCGTCGACCTGAAGCTCAACATCCGGGGGATCTACGAGTCCCCCCGCAACACCGACCAGCGCATGGTGCTGTTCCATCACTCCTACCTGGACGACCAGCTCCGGCAGCTTGGCTCGGCGTCGTCCGGTTCGTCCCCCACGCGGCCGGCCACCGGCGCCGGGAACGCCGGGATCATCTTCGTGAAGTGCGACGACGCGACCTCGACGGCCGCTCTCTGCAAGGCGATCGACGACGAGTACCGCAGCACCGACTTCCCCACCCGGACGCAGACCGAGGAGGCCTTCGGCCAGATGTTCTCGGAGATGATGGGGGGGCTGAAGGACACCGTGTTCTGGATCGGCTGCGCGGTGGTGGTGTCGCTGCTGTTCGTCGCCGGCAACGCGATGGCGATGGCCATGCGCGAGCGGACGACGGAGGTGGCCGTGCTGAAGGCGATCGGCTTCAACAAGGGGCTCGTCCTGACCCTGGTCCTGGCCGAGGCCGTCCTGGTGGCCGGGCTGGGCGGGGCGCTGGGGACGCTGGGGAGCAAGGCGCTGTTCGACGTGGTGGACATCTCGCCGTTCACCGGCGGGTTCCTGCCGTTCTTCTACGTCCCCTGGAGCGTGGCCCTCATTGGGCTGGGGGTCTCGCTGTTCGTGGGGTTCGCCAGCGGGGTCGTGCCGGCGGCGCTGGCCGCCAATTCGTCCGTCATCAACGGTCTCCGCAAGGTCGTCTGAGGTCGCCCATGATCCCGTTCAAGTACAACGTCCGCAACCTCCGCGTGCGCTGGAAGACGACCCTGATGACGGTCCTGGGGACCGCGCTACTGGTCGCGTCGTCGTGCATCCTGTTCGGCCTGGTGGAGGGGCTGGAGCACAGCCTGAAGGTCTCCGGCGACCCGCTCGACCTGATCGTCCTGCGGAAGGGGGCGACGGCCGAGACGACCGGCGGCTTCGAGTCGAAGAAGGCCGACGAGCTGATGACGCTCGGCGGCATCCTCCGCGACGCCGACGGCCCGGTCGCCGCGAAGGAGCTGCTGAACATCGCGGTGGCCGAGCGGAACTCGGGCACCTACAACAACCTGATCATCCGAGGGGTGGAGCCGGCCTCGCGGAAGCTGCGCCCGGATTTCAAGATCGTCGCCGGCCGGGACTTCGAGCCGGGCAAGGGGGAGTGCATCGTCCCGCCGAGCGCCGCCCGGATGTACAAGGGGGCGCGGATCGGCGGGCAGCTCGCCTTCGGCGAGAAGGAGAAGTACCTCGTCGTCGGCCTCTTCACCGCCGGCGGCAGCCAGGCCGAGAGCGAGGTCTGGGCCGACCTGAAGGACGTGGAGCGCAACACCGGCCGCGAGGGGTCCGTGTCGTGCGCGCAGCTCCGCGCCTCGGGACCGGCGGAGTTCGACCAGCTCCGCAAGGAGATCGAGGACGGGGCGCAGTTCCTCCTGGACGCGCATCCGGAGTCCCGCTACTTCGAGAGCCAGGCCGACACCAGCACGTTCTTCAAGGCGGCCGGGACGCTGATCGCGATCCTGCTGACCTTCGGCGCGATGTTCGCCGCGGCCAACACGATGTTCTCGGCCGTGAAGTCGCGGACCCGCGAGATCGGCACGATGCGGGCGCTGGGGTTCTCGCGCGGCGACGTGCTGATGTCGTTCCTCGGCGAGTCGGTGCTGCTCTCGCTGCTCGGCGGCGGGCTCGGCCTGCTGGCGACGATCCCGATGAGCCTGATCTCGATCGAGACCATGAACACCAGCACGTTCGCCTCGGTGAACATCAACTTCCGCTTCGGCCCGTTGGTGATGGGCGTCGCGCTGATCATGACCCTGGTGATGGGCGTGTTCGGCGGCATGCTCCCCGCCCTCCGCGCCGTGCGGATGGAGGTGGTCTCGGCCCTGCGGGAGCTTTGAGCGCGACGCGCCGAGCCGGCCCGAATTCGTCCCAATGATCAGGGCCGGCCGCGCCACGAAAGGAGAGGGCCTTCGGCCCCAAGTATCTCCCCTCCCCCGCCGGGAGAGGGCGGCCGCGCCAGCGGCGGCTGAGTGCCGGCGCGCTTCGGGAATCGCGCCGGCCGTGCATGAGATGAGCCGGCGCCATCTCCGAAATCCGACGACCCCCGCCCGGCCCGTCGGGCCACCCTCTCCCGACGGGAGAGGGGGCGCGCGTTTCGCGCTCGGGGGAGTCGTTTCGCGATCAGCCGCGGCCGTGGAAGCGGACGTCCTCGATCATGTCGGCCTGGGCGTGCTCGACGAAGTGCCAGGAGCACTCGTTGGAGACGATTTGCAGGAGCTTGCTCTTGAACGTGGGCTCGCCGACGCCGGAGTCCATCGGGATCGGGCCGCGGCGGGGGAATTCGGTCTCGCAGTAGTCGTCGTAGATCGCCTCCGACTCCTTCTCCTGGTCCGTCATCGGCTTCCCCTTGCTGTTGGTGGGGTGCTTCAGCTCGAACGCCTGGATGTGGACCTTGGACGACCCCTGCAAAACGTTCAGGTCGCCGGGGTGCCGGGTGCGGAACTGCTCGACCTCCAGGACGATCACGACGTCGGCCTCGAAGTCGCGCGCGGCCTGGGTCGGGTCGGTCCAGTTGGGATGGCCCTGGATCCAGTCGGAGACCTTCTCGGGGTCGACGACGGTGATCTTCTTGTGCTTGCGCAGGTTCTTGACGAACTGCCGGCTCAGGTCGCGTTCCAGGCCGGGGAACTGGGCCAGCGTGGCCGAGTCGGCGGCGGACAGGACGACGACCTTCTTGTTCTTCAGCGACGGCCCCGGCGCGGGGATGGTCGACTCGTAGGGCTGGAGGAAATAGAAGAGCGTGCGGGGGTCGCAGCCCGTCGTGGTCAGGAGCAGGCCGACGGCCAGGGCCGCCGGGGCGAGACGTCGCATCCTCGTCATATTCCGGGGGAACATCCTTGGCCCCCTCCTTCCTTGGTTCGGGCGCGGCTCGACTCGGCCGGGGCCGGCGTCGCGCCGACGTGAAATCGCATCGTCCAGGATGCGGGCCCCGCCGCAACCACCATGACCACGCCCCCGACCGCCGGCGCGGCGAGCGTCCTTCGGACCAGCCGCGAGGAGGGGTCGATTCGGAGCGGGCGGATTCGACGCGGGAGATCCGGGACGGCTCGTCGTGACGCCGGCCCTCGGATCGTGGGCTCTCGTGAAATGCGGCGGCAGCGTACCCGGAAGGGGGAGCGCGGGCAAGCCCGGATCAGAGGACCTTCACCCAGGATTCGGCCTCGTCCATGGCCGCGTTCATGCGCCGCTCGATCTCGGCCCGGCCGGCCTCGAGGGCGTCGCGGTCGGCGTCCGGGGGGATGAAGACGGGCTTCGGGGCCACGGCGGCGGCCTTGCTGTAGGGCTTGGGGACGCAGAAGCGGTCCCAACTGTTCGCCCGCCAGCAGTCCTTGAACGCCATGCCGGCGCAGACGACCGGCAGTCCCGTCCTGCTGGCGAGGAACGCGACCCCCTGGTGGACGCGCCGACGCGGGCCGCGGGGGCCGTCGGGCGTGACGCAGAGGTTGCCGTCGCGGATGCCCGTGGTCATCTCGCGGAGCGCGCGGGCGCCGTTGCGCGAGGTCGACCCGCGCACCACGCCGAACCCCAGGCGCTTGACGACCTGGGTGATCATCTCGCCGTCGCGGTGGTCGCTGATCAGGATGTTCATGCTCGGCCAGTTCCAGTAGTAGGCCGGGAACAGCATGACCTCGTGGAAGAAGGCGTAGATGTAGCGTTGGCCCATCCGCCGGGCGACCTCCGGGTCGACGGCCGGATCCTCGTAGCGGAAGTGGAAGTCCCAGGTCTTCCCCAGCGAGCGGACCAGCCGCGAGCCGACGCGGCCGATCGTCGCGATGAGCAGCGGGTGCTGGATCTTCACGGCTCCCCTCCCTGGAAGTGGGTTGTCGAGGCGGACACCGGCGGCAAGGTACGCGAAACCGGGGAACCGGGCCAGCCCAGGCGGCGCGGGCGCGGGGGACGGCCGCCCGGTCGTCGCGCGTGGCCGTTAGATGTGCGGCTCGCGCCGGGGGATCCCCCGGCTCATTCGAAAGACGTGGCCGTCGGGATGACGGACGTGCATCTCCCGCACGCCCCACGGCATGTCGGCCGGCGGGGAGGAGACTTCGATCCCCCGCGCGACGCAGCGACGATGGATGGCGTCGACGTCGTCCACCCAGATCGACGCCCAGACGCCCTTGTCGGCCGTCTGGTCCCCCCCTTCGCCGTAGGTCGGCGCCCCTCCGCCATGCCCGCGCCCGCCCTGGGCCCCGAGGCAGAGGAAGATCTCGCACTCTCCGGAGCCGACGGCCCCGAACGTCGCGGGCTCTCCCCAGCCCCAAAGCTTCGCCCAGCCCAGCTTCTCGAACCAGGCGAAGCTCGCCGCGAGGTCCGAGACGTTCAGGATCGGCGTGATTGCCCTCGCATACATGGTCAGTCCTCCGGCACGGCATCGATCGAACGGTCGGGAGTTCGGCAGATGATTCAAGGGGCCGCCGCGTTCGCGTGGGACGACTCGGCTTCAGGCGCGCTCGCCTCGACGGGCCAGGGCGTCGGCGGCGGCGAAGACGAGGATGACCAGCCCCGTGACGAACGTACGGTATTCCTCCGGGAAGCCGCTCATCGTGATCTGGGTACGCAATGCCTGGAGCAGCAGGCAGCCGGCCGCCGCCCCCAGGACGCTCCCCCGCCCCCCCTGGAGCGAAACGCCGCCGACGACGCAGGCGGCGATGGAATCCAGCTCATACCCCGTCGCGGTGTCGGACTTCGCGACGCGCAACCAGCCCAGCAGGAGGATCGCCGCCAGCCCCGACGCCAGGCCGCTGATGGCGAACGTCCACGTCCGCAGTCGGGTCGTCCGCACGCCGGCCAGCCGGGCGGCCTCGGCGTTCCCCCCCAGCGCGTAGACGTGTTGGCCGAATACCGTGCGCCTGAGGACGATCCACGCCACCAGCGCGGCGACCGCGAAGACCACCCCGCGATACGAGATGAACGTGTCCCCCAGCCGGAACCCGGAGTCGACCGCCTGGAAGACCCGCACCCCGGGGATCGGTCGCCCCTCCAGCGCGATGAACGCGGCCCCCCGGAAGATCAGCAGCGTGCTCAATGTCGTGACGAACGGGTTCGTCTTCACGACCGAGACGAAGAACCCGTTGATCGACCCCAGCAGCAGCCCGACCAGCAGCGCCGCGGCGACGCAGGACGCGGGATCCCAGCCCTCCTGCGAGAGCCGGCCGACCGTCGCCGCGGTCAGGGCGAGCATCGCCCCCTGGGACAGGTCGAACCCGCCGCCGATCAGCACGAACGCCTGGCCGATCGCCAGCACCCCCACGATGCTCGCCTGGGTCAGGATGCTGGCGAGGGTGCCGGGCGTGAAGAACCGTTCCGTCCTCATCATCAGCGCGAGAGCGCCGACGATCAGGAGGATCTGCGGGAGTCGGCCGACGATCGTTCGAAGCGGGCGAGGCATGACGGGGTCCCTGACTCTCTCGTGCGATCCACGCGGGGCCTTCGGCCGGGCGTTCCACCCCACCAGACTACGGCCATCGCCCGCCCCGGAACAGAGAGACACGGCGAGAGCCCCCATCGGCGTTCGCGGGCGAAATGCCGGGATGGGCATGCCGCGTGCCCCGATCCGTCACCCGTCGCGAGGTCCGTACGATTATCCAGGGCCCATTCCATGTCGCGAACGGCTCCACGAAGGCCCGATCAGACCCCCGGCTCGTCCCGGGAGGCGGGCCGTTCCGGCCTGGCGCGTCGACTGGCGACGACGGCGCTCCACGGGGTCGCCCTGTTCGCGACCCTCGTCGGCGGGGCGTGGGTCATCTGGACGTTCCAGCCGTTCGGGCATCGCGATCGGGTCGTCACGGCGGCGTGCTCGCTCCTCGCCGGGCTCGCGTGGGGTCTCCGGTTGCGCGGCGGCCCGCCGGCCCGGCGGCGAGTCCCGCGCTGGCTGCCCTGGGTCGTCATCGGCGAGCTGATCGTCTGGGCCGGGCTCATCGCCTGGTCGATCGTCAGCCCGGGGGGGCCGATTCCCTCGCCGAAGGCGGACCCGGGCGACGTCCGCGTCCTGACCTGGAACATCCTCCATGGCAAGGACGCGGGGCCGCCGTGGGTCCGTCGGGGGTGGCCGGCTCGCAAGCATCCCCTGGGCACGGCGCTGAGAGCTGCCGGGCCCGACATCCTGGGCGTGCAGGAGGCCCTGATCGGGCAGTTGGAGTTCATCGACGCCGTCCTCCCCCGCCATCGCCGCGTCGGCGTGGGACGGGACGACGGCCGATCGGGGGGCGAGCACTGCGCCATCTACTATGACGCCGACCGGTTCGACCTCCTCGACGGCGGGACGTTCTGGCTGGATGAGCCCGCCGACGCCCCCCCCCGCGATCTGGACCCGCTCCCCAAGAGGACCTGCTCGTGGGCGCGGCTGCGCGACCGTCGCGGCGGCCGCGCCCTCCGCGTCTACAACACCCACTGGTATCTCACCGAGGGCCCCCGTCTGCGGGCAGCGCGGATCATGATGGAGCGGGTCTCGTCGGGCGACGCCTCGGACGCCGTGCTGGTCGTCGGCGACTTCAACGCGACCCCCCTCGCCCCGAGCCGCGCGCCTTTCCGCGCGGCCGGGTTGGTCTCGGCCGCCGAACTCGCGGGGGAGCCGGTCGGCCTGCCGACCCACCACTTCTACGGCATCCGCCTCCGGGGGCTCGACGACGTCTACCTGGGGCGGTCCTGGCGGCGGGTCGCGTATCGGATCGTCGACGCGAAGCCGGGCAATATCTTCCCTTCCGACCATTTCGGTATCCTCGTCGACCTGACGGCCGGGCCATGAGCGGCGCGCCCGCGGCCGCGTCGGCGCGGCCGTTGCACCGGTCCCGTCGACGCGACGCCCGCGCCGCGCGTGGCGAGGGCGGGAGGATCAGGGGGGAGCTGGGCATGGGCTCGATGGATCTAAGCGCGATCTTCTTCACGGCGCTCGGCGTCTACGGCGTCGCGGCGAGCGTCTTCATGATCGCGGAGAATCGGCGGCCCCAGGCGACCCTGGCGTGGGTCCTGGTCTTCATCTCCGCCCCCGGGATCGGCCTGATCATCTACATCCTCTTCGGCAGGGGGCGGAAGGCCTTCAGCAGGGAGAGCAAGCTCCTCCACCAGGAATTGGAGCACGATGCACTGCCGATCATGTCGCCCTGGCGGTCGCGGCAGGACGCCGAGATCGCGCGAGTGGTGGCCGACCTCGGCGTCGACCGGCGGTTGATGATGCTCGTCAGGCGCAACTCCGATTCCTCCCTGACGAGCCGCAACCGCGTGGAGATCCTGCAAGACGCCGCCGAGTTCTATCCACGGCTGATCGAGGACATGAAGGCGGCGCGCCATTCGATCCATCACCAGTACTACATCTGGCGATCGGACGAGTTCTGCCAGGCCCTGAAGGAGATCATGATCGAGAGGGCCAGGGAGGGGGTCCAGGTCCGGGTGCTGTACGACCCGTTGGGCTCGAATTCCATGAGCCGCGCCTACGTCCGGGAGCTGCGGGCCGCCGGGGTCCGCGTGGCGCCGACCTCTCCCCTCTACCGGCTGCACACGATCGGCTACCGCAACCATCGGAAGATCTCCGTGATCGACGGCGCGATCGCCTACACCGGCGGCATGAACATCGGCCAGGAGCACATCGACGGCGGCGAGGGCTTCCACCGCTGGCGCGACACCCAGTCGCGCATCGTCGGGGAGGCCGCGTCGGTGTTGCAATCGGTGTTCATCATCGATTGGTACAACGCCGTCCGCGAGAACCTGTTCTCCGCCGCTTATTTCCCGGAGGCCCCCGCGGGCGGCGACGTGCCGGTCCAGATCCTGACGTCCGGGCCCGACTCGCAGTGGGCGGCGATCCGGCAGCTCTACGTCGGCATGATCGCCTCGGCGAAGCGCCGCGTGACGATCCAGTCGCCGTTCTTCATCCCCGACCCGACCATCTCCGAGGCGATGAAGCTGGCGGCCCTCTCCGGGATCGACGTCCGGTTGATGCTGAGCGGGCAGGCGTCCGGCAACCGGCTCCCCAACTGGGCGGGGAACACCTTCCTCCCGGACCTCGCGGGCGCGGGCGTTCGGGTCCTCCTCTACCAGGGGGGCTATCTCCACGCCAAGACGATCAGCGTCGACGGCGAGGTCTGCTCGATCGGCTCGGCGAACATCGACATCCGCAGCTTCAGCATCAACTACGAGCTGAACGCCGTGTTCTACGACCCCCGACTCGCCGGGCGCCTGGAGCGCGACTTCGAGCGCGACCTCGCCCGCTGCGCGGAGTTCGACCCCGCGGAATACCGCCGCCGCAACGTCGCATTGCGATTCCGGGACTCGCTGGCGAGGCTCGTCTCCCCCCTGCTCTGAGGGCCCGGCGAGGCAGGGTGCCGGCCCCTCAGCCCTCGACCACGGCGGCGACGATGGCGTGCTCGGTGATGTCGGGAGGCTTCAAATCCCGCGCGACCATCCCCCCGCGCACGATGAGGCAGCGGTCGGCGAGGCGGGCCATCTCCTGCGCGTCGGACGTGATCAGGAGCACGCAGCGCCCGGATTCCGCCAGGCCGTCGATCCAGCGGTGGATGGCCTCGCGGGTCTTCACGTCGATGCCACGGGTCGGCTCGTTCAGGATGAACAGCTCGGGGTTCCGCGCCGCCCATCGGGCCAGCAGGACCTTCTGCTGATTGCCGCCGGAGAGCGTGAGGACCTTCTGCGACAGGCCGGCCGACGCCACCTCGAACCGCTCGGACCACTCGCGCGCCATCCCCTTCTGGGCGCCTCGCGGGAGCCAGCCGGCGCGGGCGAGGTCGGGGTAGCTGGCGAGCGTCAGGTTCTCCAGCACGCCCTGCGGCGGGATCAGGCCCTGGCCGCGACGGTCGGCCGGGACCATCGCGACGCCCAGGCGGGCGGCCTCGGCGGGGTGCCCGGGGCGGTAGGGCCGGCCGTCCCAGACGACGTCGCCGCCGGTCGGCCGGGCGGCGCCGAACAGGAGCGGGGCCACGTCCTCGTGCCCCGCGCCGGCGAGACCGGTCAGCCCCACGACCTCGCCGGGGGCGACCTCCAGGTCGAGCCCGCGCAGCGAGCCGCCGGCCAGCCCCCGGACCTGCAACCGCGCGGGGCCGGTCGCCTCCCGCGCCGGGCGGTCGCGGACGTCGACCGCCTCGCCGACCATGTGGGCGACGACCTCGGCGAGCGAGGTCTCCGTCGCCGGCCACGAGCCCACCCTGGCGCCGTCGCGCAGCACCGTGATCCGGTCGGCCAGCGCGAAGACCTCGTCGAGGTGGTGCGAGACGTAGAGGATGGCGATCCCCCGCGCGCGGAGATCCCGGAGGATGTCGAACAGCCGGTCGGCCTCGGCGCGTGAGAGGGCGGCGGTCGGCTCGTCCAGGACCAGGACGCGGACGTCCCGCCCGAGGGCCCGGGCGATCTCCACCTGCTGCCTCGCCCCGATCGGCAGCGAGCCGACGCGGGCGTTCGGGTCGATCGCGAAGCCCAGCTCGTCCAGCTTCCTCCGCGCCGACGCGGCCATCGCGCCGCGGCGGAGCCAGGGGCCGAACCGGGGCTCGTCCCCGAGCGCGAGGTTCTCGGCCACGGTCATCGCGTCGACGACGGCCAGTTCCTGGTGGATGACCGCGATCCCGCGCGCGAGGGCCCCGGCCGGGCCGGCGAACCGCGCGGGGCGGCCGTCGATCGCGATCGTCCCGGAATCTGGCCGCTGGGCGCCGCCGAGCATCTGGATCAGCGTGCTCTTGCCCGCGCCGTTCTCGCCGCAGAGGGCGTGGATCTCGCCGCCGCGCAGCTCCAGGTCGACCCCCTTCAGCGCGCGCGTCCCCGAGAACGACTTCGTGAGGCCGCTCAGGGCGACGACGGCGGGGGGGGCGGTTGCCTGGCTCATGGGCGGCGGCGAGGGGGCTGGTCGGGGGTGGCGGCGGCGGGTTCGTCGGCCTTTTTCGGCCGCTTCCGGCCGGAGGGAGGGGACGCCGGCTGCGGCTCTCGGGGCTTCGCCGGCCGATCCTCGAACAGCCTGGGCAGCACGTCGTCGAGCGTGTCCACGAGGCGAAAGGTCATGTCGGCCTTCACCTCGGGGGGCAGCTCGACGAGGTCCTTCTCGTTGTGTCGCGGCAGGAGGATCGTCCTGATGCCGGCCCGACGCGCGGCGAGCACCTTCTCCCGCACGCCGCCGACGGGCAGGACGCGGCCGGTGAGCGTGACCTCGCCGGTCATCGCCAGCTCCTCCTGGATCGGCCGGTCGCGGAACAGGCTGATCAGGGCCGAGGCGATCGCCACGCCGGCCGACGGCCCGTCCTTCGGCACGGCGCCGGCGGGGACGTGGACGTGGACGTCGGTCTTGCCCAGCCGCGTCGGGTCCAGCGCCAGCGCCTTGGCATGGCTGCGGAGGTAGCTCATCGCGGCCTGGGCACTCTCGCGCATCGAGTCGCCCAGCAGGCCGGTGAGGGTCAGCCCCCCCTTGCCGGGCATGCCGGTGGCCTCGATGAACAGGATCTCGCCGCCGGCGGGGGTCCAGGCCAGCCCGGTCGCCACGCCGGGGACGCCGGTTCGGTCGGCCAGCTCGCGATAGAAGCGCGGGGGCCCCAGCAGCTCGGCGATGTGCTCCGGGCCGATGGTCACGGCCTTGCGCCTCCCCTCGGCCCGACGGCGCGCCACCTTGCGGCAGACGGCGGCGATCTCGCGCTCCAGGTTGCGAAGGCCGGCCTCGCGGGTGTACTCGGCGATGATCTTCTTGATCGCCTGATCGGTCACGTCGAGGTCCGCCTCAACCAGCCCGTGGGCCTCCAGCTGCTTCGGGACGATGTACTTCCGCGCGATGAGGGTCTTCTCCTCCTCGCTGTAGCCCGGCAGGTTCAGCACCTCCATCCGGTCCAGCAGCGGCGAGGGGATCGACTCCAGCACGTTCGCCGTGGCGATGAACATCACCTTCGAAAGGTCGAAGTCGACGTCCAGGTAGTGGTCGTGGAACGTCCCGTTCTGCTCCGGGTCCAGCACTTCCAGCAGCGCCGAGGAGGGGTCGCCGCGGAAGTCGTTGCCGAGCTTGTCGACCTCGTCGAGCATGAAGACGGGGTTGTTGGTCTGGGCCTTGCGCATCCCCTGGATGATCCGGCCGGGCATCGCGGCGACGTAGGTCCGGCGGTGGCCGCGGATCTCCGCCTCGTCGTGCACGCCCCCCAGGCTGACGCGCACGAACTCGCGCCCCAGCGCCTTGGCGACGCTCCTGCCCAGCGAGGTCTTCCCCGTCCCCGGCGGCCCGGCGAAGCAGATGATGGGGCCCTTCATGTCGCGCTTCAGCTTGCGCACGGCCAGGTACTCGAGGATCCGCTCCTTGATCTTCTCCAGGTCGTAGTGGTCCTCGTCCAGGATCTTCCGAGCCCGGCGCAGGTCCAGCCGGTCCTTGCTGGACTTCGCCCAGGGGAGGACGGCGATCCAGTCGAGATAGGTGCGGACGATCGAGAACTCCGCCGAGCTGGGGTGCATCGTCGAGAGCCGCTCGATCTCGCGCTCGGCCTCGCGAAGGACGTCCTCGGGCGGGCCGGCCTCCTTGACGCGGGCCCACAGCTCGGCGGCCTCCGGGTTGTCGCCGTCCCCCTCGCCCAGCTCCTCCTGGATGGCCTTGATCTGCTGGCGGAGGAAGTGGTCGCGCTGGGCCTTGGACAGCTCGCTGCCGACCTGCTCCTGGATCCGGGTGGACAGCTCCAGCACGGCCAGCTGCCGCGACAGGAACTGGGCCAGCCGCTCCAGGCGGAGGCGGACGTTCATCTCGCCGAGGAGGATCTGCCGCTCCTCGATCGAGAACGGCAGGCTCGACGCCAGCAGGTCGGCGAACCGCCCCGGCTCGCGGGTGTTCATCGCCGCGACCTGCAGCTCCTCCGGCACCTGCTGCGACTGGTCGACCATCCGCTGGAACAGCCGGTTGACGTGGTGGACCAGGGCGTCGACCTCCACCCCCGGCTCCTCCACCTCCTCCAGCGGCTCCACCTCGGCGATCAGGTAGGGCTCCGTCCGCACCACGTCCACCAGCCGGGCGCGCGTCTGCCCCTGGCAGACGATCCGGGTCGACCCGTCGGGGAACTTCAGCATCTTCAGCACGGTGCCGACGCAGATCGTCGGGTACAGGTCGGCCATCCCCGGGTCGTCCACCTCGGGGTGGAGCTGGCTCGCCAGGCCGACCAGCCGCTCCCCCGCGTACACGTCGTCGACGAGGCGGATCCCGCTCGCCCGGTTCACCACCAGCGGCACGACCGTCTGCGGGAAGACCAGATCCGAGCGCAAGGGGAGCAGCGGCAGCCGGTTCGACCGGACGCCCCCCTCGACCTCCGCCTCCCGTCGCGCCTTCGTCCCCTTCCTTGACGACCCTTTCCTGGTGCGTGATTGCATGAAGACTCGGTCCGTTCTGTCAGTCGGAGGACGTCGGCCGGTCACGCCCCGAAGGGGGCGATCCCGACGGCCGGATGAATTGTGGTGCATCGCCCGCGGAAAAGGAAGAGGGACCCTCGCGGCGGCCGCCCGCCCGCCCGGCGGCGCGGCCGGGGGCCCGTCAGGATCGCCACCAATCGTCGCGCCCGCCGAACCGAGAGGCCTCGTGCAGGGAGTGCAGGGCCTGGTAGTTGATGAAGGCGAAGTACCCCATGAAAATCGTCATGAACATGTTCTGGCCGCGGATGCCAAGGAAGAGCGCCAGGAGGCCGGCGGTGACGAACGAGATGCCGTGCCCCCAGCGCGCCCCCTCCCGGCGGTTGACCTGGGAGAGCACCACCTGGGTCGCCTGGCCGCCGTCGAGCGGCCAGATCGGCATCAGGTTGATGATCGACCAGTAGAGGTTGATCTGCACCAGCATGGAGTAGAGCACCAGCGCCTGGTACCCGCCGATCTTGCCGACGCCCCGGAACAGCTCGGCCGCGTCCGGCTCCAGCCCCAGGAAGGGCATCGAGAGTGCCAGGTGTTCGCGCGGGGTGATGCCGTACGCGAGGGAGTAGGCCCCGATCGTCGCCAGGTAGAGGGACACCCCCGCCGCGGGGCCGGCCAGCAGCACCGCGAGCCGCTGGCCGGGCGTGCGCTCGCCCCCCGTATAGCATAGCCCGCCGAAGCTATAGAGGAGGATTGAAGGGTCGGATCCGAACCGCCTTCCCATCAGCGCGTGCCCGAGCTCGTGCACGAGGATCGAGACGAAGACGCAGCCGACCCAGGCGAGGACCACCCCCAGGCCCGCCTCGCCCGACGCCCCGAGCAGGGCGCTGATGACCCAGAACCAGGGATGGACCCGGACGGGGATCCCCAGGATCTGGAAGCGGAGGTCGTAACGGGTCTCGGCGGTATCGGTGAACATCAAAGCCTCGCGGTCGAGCGTCGCTGGATGCGATCGGGGCGTCGAGCCTACAATACTACCCTCGCGCCCGCCCTCCAGGCCAACGGGCGCGGCCACGTTCCCGGCCGTACCCCCCGCTCGACCGACCTTCCCCCATGAAATTCACGAAGATGCACGGCCTCGGCAACGACTACGTCTACGTCGAGGCATTCACCCAGCCCGCCCCCGCCGACCCCGTCGCACTGGCGCGGGCCGTCAGCGACCGCCATTTCGGCGTCGGCTCCGACGGCCTCATCCTGATCCTCCCCAGCGACAAGGCGGACGCGCGGATGCGCATGTTCAACGCCGACGGCTCCGAGGGGGAGATGTGCGGCAACGGCGTGCGCTGCGTCGCCAAGTATATCCACGACCACGACATCGCCCGCAAGCCGCGCGTCACGGTGGAGACCGGCCGCGGCGTCCTGACGCTCGACCTGACCGTCGAGGGGGACGAGGCCCGGCTCGTCCGGGTCGACATGGGGACGCCGATCCTCGACCCCGCGCTGATCCCGACCACCCTGCCCGGCCACCCCGTCGTCGACGCCCCGGTCGAGGTGGGCGGCAAGGAGCTGAAGCTCACCGCCGTCTCCATGGGGAACCCCCACGCGGTCCTTTTCGTCGACGACGTGGCCGAGTTCCCCCTCGAAGCCCTCGGGCCGCTGATCGAGCGCCACGCGGCGTTCCCCCGCCGCGTGAACTTTCACGCCGCCGAGGTGATCTCTCCCGCCGAGGTCCGGATGCGGACGTGGGAGCGCGGCTCCGGCGTCACCCTCGCCTGCGGCACGGGCGCGTGCGCCGTCGCGGTCGCCGGCGTGCTCGCCGGTCGGACCGGCCCGCGCGTCCTCGCCCACCTCCCCGGCGGCGACCTCGAACTCGAATGGGCCGACCGCTCCGCCCCCGTCTTCATGACCGGCCCCGCCACCGAGGTCTTCTCCGGCGTCTTGCGCGATTCCTGAGCGATCGCCACGCCACGCCACGCCGCCTCGGGCGCGACGCCACCGCGCGTCGCGCCCTCGCCTCCCCCCTCCTCTCCCATCTCTCCAGGTCCTATCGTTCCGCATCCAAGCATTGGGATTCCGGCATCCCGACAGATTTGCTTTGACATCGAGTCTCAGTGCCGATACAGTCCGCCACAGTGAGACTGAATCTCAATCGCATGGTTCGCCGCGACGCGCCGGGGCTGGTGTCCCGGGGGCGGCGAGCATCGCGATCGCGGACATCGGAGAATCGACCCATGACGAAGCGTCCCGGCGGCGATCGGCGAGCCTTCACGCTGATCGAGCTACTGGTGGTGATCGCGATCATCGCCGTGCTGATCTCTCTCCTGCTACCGGCCGTCCAGGCGGCCCGCGAGGCGGCCCGCCGGATCCAATGCACCAACAACCTGAAGCAGATCGGTCTGGCGGTGATGAATTATGAGAGCGCCACGAACGTCCTGCCCCCCGCGATGCAGGGCGGTATGATGTACACGTACATGAACCACACCGGGTTCGCGTTCCTGATGCCGTTCATCGAGCAGGGGGGCGTCTACAACGCCTTCAATTTCAGCCTGGGCGCGCTCTCGGGCGGCGTGACTTATCAGGGCTGGTCGGCGCCCGGGAATACCACGGCGCTGGGGTCACAGTTCGGCATGTTCCTGTGCCCGTCGAACCGCGCGACCGGCGATGTCGGGGCCTCGTACTCCACGGGCTATAGCTGGAGCCTGAGCAAGGTCGCCGTGACCGACTATGCATTCAACGGCGGGGCCGGCCGCTACTCGATCAAGGGCTTCGGCGAGACGAACCGGATGGGCCCCTTCGGGTTCGACACCGCCACCCGGCTGGCCGAGATCACCGACGGCACCAGCAACACGATGCTGCTGGGCGAGTCGGCCGGCGGCAACCAGCGGAACAAGTACTACGCCTCCGGCAACGAATCTCGCGTGTGCCTCCCCCTGGCGTCGTTCAACGCGGCCGGCCCGGTCTATTACGACAACATCATGTTCATGGCCTACGGCCGCGACCGGACCTGGGCCCGCGACGGTGTGAATTCGCGGATCATCGGCGGCATCGTCGCCCGCACCGTCGACTCGGTGGGCAACGCCTACGCCGTCAACGACTGCGGGACCAACTCCATCACCGACGTCTACGACTCGCCCCCGGGCGTCCCCTACCCCCAGCCCGCCCAGCGGATGCCCAACTTCCGCTCGGCCCACCCCGGCATGACCAACTTCCTCTTCGGCGACGGCACCGTCCGGGCCGTCAAGGACTCGGTCTCGCCGCAGACCTATCAGGCGCTGTCGACCATGGGGGGCGGCGAGGTCATCTCGTCCGACTCGCTGTGAGCGACGCGATCCGCCCCGACGATCGGCGTGGGCCGCGCCTCCGCGGGGCCCTGCCGGCACCGGCCCTCGCCCTCCTGGCGCTCGCCTGGTCGGCCCCCGGCTGCGGCGACTCGTCCCCCCCCCCGGTCAGCCCGGTCGTCGCCGTCGACTCCGAGGAGGCCCGCAAGGCGCTCGCGGAGGACCAGGCCAACCGCGAGGCGCTGAAGCGGAAGGAGGCCAAGGCCGCTCGCAGGAAGAAGATCGAACTCCCCGCCGAGCCGGAATGACCGGCGCGGCTCCTCGACCGAACTCCATCCCCCGAATCCGAGAGACCGAGACCCCATGACTCACGCCCGCCCGCGCAAGTTCCTCATGGCGCTGTCCATCGCCGCGGTCGTCGCCCTACCGCGGCCCGCCTGGGCCCACTTCATCTGGATGAAGGCCGAGCCGGGCCCGAAGCCCGCGGAGACGGTCGTCCGGGCCTTCTTCAACGAGGAGCCCGAGCCCGACGCCCAGTTCCTGAAGTACCTGAAGGATCTGAGGCTCACCGTCGACGGCCAGGCCGTCCCCTCCGCGCTCGCCGAGGACTCCCGCGTGGCGTCGTGGGTCGGCAAGCCGCCGGTCGTCGTCGACGCCGAGCATGACCTGGGCGTCAACGCGCGGGGCAAGTCGTCCCATCGCCTCTACTACACGGCCCGCGCCCAGACCGAGGCGGTCGCCGAGGGGTCGAAGGAAGCCGCCGACAAACTCCGCGTCCGCGTCGTCACGGCCGACTCGACCCCCGTGCTGGAGGTCCTCTACGACGGCGAGCCGGTCGCCGGCGCCCGCGTGAAGGTCTATCCGGCCGAGGCCGAGCCGATCGAGCTGACCGCCGACGACCACGGCCGCGTCGCCGTCGAGGGCCTGGCCGAGGGTCGCGCCGGGGTGTGGGCGAACCACGTCGACAAGACGGCCGGCGAGCTGGACGGCAAGGCGTTCGAGGAGACCCGCTACTACGCCACGCTCATCTTCACCCCCGCCGCGACGCTGTGCGCCGGCAAGTCGGCGATCGACGTGACGACGATCGCCAACGTCCCCGCCCCGGCCGTCAACAGCTTCGGCGGCGCGGTGCTGGGCAAGTGGCTCTACATCTACGGCGGGCACGTCGGCGAGACCCACTCGTATGACGTGAACACCACGGCCAAGAACTTCCGCCGGCTGGACCTGGAAGACGGCAAGACGTGGGAAGAGCTGCCGATGGAGAAGGACCTCCAGGGGGTCGCCCTGGTGTCCGACGGCCGGTACCTCTACCGCCTGGGCGGGATGGTCGCCGCCAACCAGCCGGGCGAGGAGCACGACCTCCACTCCGTCGCCGACTTCTCCCGGTTCGACCCGGAGAGCAAGACCTGGACGGCCCTCGCCCCCCTCCCCGAGCCGCGCTCGACCCACGACGCCGTCGTCATCGGCCGGACGGTCTACGCCGCTGGCGGCTGGCACATGAAGGGGGCCGACGAGGACAGCGAGTTCCTCGACTGCCTCGTCGCCTTCGACCTGGATCGGCCCGAGGCCGGCTGGAAGAAGATCCCGCAGCCGTTCCGGCGTCGCGCCCTGTCGGTCGCCGCGCATGACGGCAAGCTCTACGTCCTGGGCGGCCTGATCGGCGGCGGGATGAGGGTCGATCGGGGCGTCGACGTCTACGACCCCGCCACGGGCTCATGGGCGAAAGGCCCCGAGCTGCCGGGCGGCGGCCGGACCGAGGGCTTCGGGACGTCGGCCTTCGAGGTCGCGGGCCGGATCTACTACAGCGGCTCGTCCGGCCGGATCTTCCGGCTGAACGACGCCGGCGACGCCTGGGAGGCCGTCGGCGCCTGGGCCCTGCCCCGGCTGACCCACCGGCTTCTCCCCGGCCCCGGCGACACGATCATCGCCGTCGGCGGCGCGGCGCGGGGCGCGTCCCAGACGCCGGTCATCGAGGCGGTCCCCGCCGTCCGCTGAGACGCGGCCTCGTCGAAAGGCTCGCTCGCCGGCCTCGCCCGTCTTCGGAGGGCGAGGCCGGCGTCGCGCGGGTCGACTGGGGTCAGGCGGGCCGGAGCGCCCCGGCGATCTGCCGCGCCAGCGCGGAGAGTTCCTCGGGCTGCTTCGCCGCCGGCGCCAGGCCGACCGCCCCGCCCCGGTCGGCGTCCCCCTCGCGGGGCGGGACGCGGACGGTATGGCTGCGGACGTCGTAGACGCCGTGGTAGACCTCGATGCCGGCGGCGCCCACCGTCTCCACCTGCTGCCTCAGCTCGAACGCGGAATAGGCCGCGTTCAGGTGGACGGCGGCGTCCGTCAGCGTCTCGTCGTAGTTCGCCGCCGCCGACGCGTCCGGCCCCCAGGTCGCGCGGAGGGCCCGGTCCGACTCGCGGACCGCGATGAAGACCCGCTGGAGGATGGCGCGGAGATTCGGCGAGACCGCCTTCGACCAGTAACGCGACGGGTCGAGATACGAGCCGACGGCCCCCTTCACCGCGCCGCAGCCGGTGTGGCCCAGCACCACGATCGCCCGGACGTGATCGGCGAGGGCCGTCAGCGAAAAATCGACCGACCCGGATAGCACCGCGCTGATGACGTTGCCGGCGTTGCGGATCACGAAAAGGTCGTTGTAACCCTGGCCGAAGATCATCTCCATCGGCACCCGGGCGTCCGAGCAGCCCACGACCACCGCGAACGGCGCCTGCGCGGGGTATTCTTCCGGCGAATGGTGCAGGATCGACGGCAGCCCACCGCAGGAGAGCACCAGCTCGTTCACCTGCTCCGAGTCGACCGACCCGTGCTCGTGGATGGAGTGACGGCAGGCGGTGATCCACTCGGCGAACCGGCGATTGCCTTCCAGCAGCGCCTCTCGCGCCTCGTCGCTGTTGGAGGGTCGGCTCACGTCCGGGCTGGCGGGGTTGTAGCGCAGGTCGTGTCGCGGCATGCTTCGGTCCTTCCTTAAGGGAGGGTGGCACAGGGCCGAGAAGTCCTCGCGGCGCGGGCGACGCGAGGGTGGCTTTGCAGGTCGCGGACGGTCGGCAGCGGCTCGAACGCCCCCGACTCGGCGATGATCGCTCCGATCGCTTCCTCCTGGTCATGACCGATCTCGAGGATCAACCGGCCGCCCGGCTTCAGCAGCGGGGCGGCCTGCGCGACCAGGCGGCGGTAGGCCGAGAGCCCGTCCGGGCCCCCGTCCAGCGCCGCCCGTGGTTCGTAGTCCTTGACGCTCGGGTCCAGCCGGTCGACCTCCGCCGTCGCGATGTACGGCGGGTTGGAGACCACCACGTCGAACGGCCCACGACCGGCGGCGGGGGCGAGCAGGTCCCCGCGCATGAACTCGATACGCTCGGCGACCCCGTGGCGTTCGGCGTTTCGCGCCGCCACCTCGAGCGCCTCGGGCGAGAGGTCGACGGCCAGGAACCGCGCGCCGGGCTTGTGCCGGGCGCAGGCGACGGCGATGCAGCCCGAGCCGGTCCCCACGTCGACCGCCGAGGGCTCCTCGATCTCCTTCACCGCGTCGAGGAACTCGATGACGACGAACTCGGTCTCCGGCCTGGGGATCAGGACGGCCGGCGTCACGTCGAAGCGGAGCGAGTAGAACTCCTTCCGCCCGACCAGGTAGGCGACCGGCGCCCCCTCGGATCGGCGGCGCACCAGCTCGCGGAACTCGGTCCGGCCGCGATCGCCGACGATCTCCTCGTGATGGGTGTAGAGCCGGACCCGCTCATACCCCAGGACGTGCGCCAGCATGACCTCGGCGTCGAGGCGAGGGCTGTCCGAGCCCTTGCGCCCTAGGAAGTCGGTCGTCCAGGCGAGGAGACGGCGGATCGTCCACTCGTCGTCGGGGGGCATGGGGCCTCGCTCCGTGAGGGTGGGTCGGGTCAGAGGTCGCCCAGCCGCTCGCGGCGGTCGTGGTCGACCAGCGCCGAGAGCAGGTCGCCCATGTCTCCCTGGATCACGCGGTCCAGGTTGTACAGGGTCAGGCCGACGCGGTGGTCGGTGACGCGGTTCTGGGGGAAGTTGTAAGTCCGGATCCGCTGCGAGCGGTCGCCCGAGCCGATCAGCGTGCGCCGGGCCTCGTCGCGCTCGGAGCGGGTCTTCTCCTGGAGCCGCTCGTAGATGCGGGTGCGGAGGACGCGGAACGCCTTGGCCTTGTTCTTGTGCTGGCTGCGCTCGTCTCGGCAGTTGACGACGATCCCGGTGGGGTGGTGCGTCAGCCGGACGCCGCTCTCGGTCTTGTTCTGGTGCTGGCCGCCGGGGCCGCCGGAGCACATCAGGTCGATCCGGACGTCCTCCGGCCTGATGTCGATCTCCACGTCCTCGGGCTCCGGGAGCGCCGCGACCGTGGCCGCCGAGGTGTGGATGCGGCCCTGGGTCTCGGTCCGCGGCACGCGCTGCACGCGGTGGCCGCCGCTCTCGAACTGGAGGAGCCGGAAGGCGCCCTCCCCCGCGATGCTGAAGGAGACCTCGCGGAAGCCCCCCAGCTCGGTCGCCTCCATGTCGAGCAGCTCGAACTTCCAGCGCATGGACTCGGCGAAGCGGCGGTACATCTCGTACAGGTCGCGGGCGAACAGCGCCGCCTCGTCCCCGCCGGCGCCGGCGCGGATCTCCATGATGAGGGCGGCGTGGTCGGCCCCGGCCTCGCGGTCGTACACCAGGTCGCGCAGGGACTCGGCGTCGGCCTCGCGCCGACGCTTGAGCGTGGCGAGTTCCCCCTCGGCGTACGACCGCATCTCCGGGTCGTCCTCGCAATCGACGAGGGTCTCGGCCTCCTCGATCTGGTGGCCGAGGTCCAGGTAGCGGCCGTAGAGGGTCGCGACCTTGGCGACCTTGCCGCGCTCGCGGGAGAGGGCCGCGACGCGCGCGGGGTCGGCGGCGACGGCGGGGTCGAGCAGCGATCGCTCGATCTCCAGGAAGCGTCGGTAATCCGCTTGCAGCTTCTCGAACACGGGCTGGGGGCCCTAACGGCCATGGTGCTGGCGAGTCCCGGCCGATCCGCTCCGGTCCCCCCCCCCCGCAAGGGGAGGAGGGGCGTCGTCGCAGTCCTCTGCGTCGGGAGGCGAGGCGCGCATCGGGGCGAGATCGGTCGGTCGGCGAGGGGTCGGCTCAGGCCTTGGCGGGCTCGGCGGCGGGTTCGGCGGCGGCCGCCGCCTTCTTGGCCTTGCCGTAGGTCCCCTGGAACTTCTTGTTGAACTTGTCGACTCGGCCGGCCGCGTCCACGAACTTCACCGAGCCGGTGAAGAACGGGTGGCACTTCGAGCAGACCTCGACCACGATCTTGGGGCGGGTGCTGCGCGTCTGGAACGAGTTGCCGCAGCCGCAGGTGACCGTCGACTCGATGTACTTGGGGTGGATGCCGTCTTTCATGGCCGTCCGTCTCTTCTCGAAGGCTCGGGTCGGGAATGGGAGCAGCCGCGCGCGGTTCGGAGTCCGGGCGCGGCCGAAGTCGTCATTGTATCACAGCGGCCGGACGAGGCCCAAGGTCACTTCACCTCCCCGCGTCGAGGCGGGAGACCACGTCCTTCTCCACTTCGTCGTAGGTGAACTGATTGTTCGGGTCGTCCATGGTGAATCGCTTCACCTCCTTGCCGTCGGGCCCGAACAGGAAGACGGCCGGGATGGCTCCGATGTCCAGCTTCTCGTAGCCCAGGCCGAACTCCTCCTCGAGGAGCACGTTGGTGAAGTCCGCCTTCTGCTCGCGGAGGAACTCCTCGGCGTCGGCGACGGCCTTGGCGTCCTCGGGGTCGTCGATCGACAGCGAGACGACGGCCAGGCCCTTCGAGGCGTACTTCTTGTGCATCTCGACGAGGTGCGGGAAGTTCTCCTTGCACGGGCCGCAGGTGGTGGCCCAGGCGTCGACCACCGTGAACTTGGTCCCTTCTGGCGGGGAGGCCAGGTGCTTCTGGAACTGGTCCCAGGTGAGGCGCTGCAGCGCGATCGGCTCGGCGGCGAGGCCGGGGAGGGCGAGGCAGGCGATCAGGCCCAGCGTCAGGAGGGCGGCGTTGCGGATCATGGCCGTCGGGTCCTCGGCGGGTCGGGGTGGAGGGTGTGGGCGGAAGCGAAGCGGGCCGCCGGATGGTCTGTCCGGCGGCCCGCGCGTGCGTCGATCGATCCCGGCGGGGTCGGATCAGTTGTTGTAGGAGATGCCGCAGCCGGTGGCGCGGGTTTCCTTGACGGCCGGGGCCTTGCCGGCCAGCACGGCGTCGACGGCGTCCTTCAGGTAGTGCTTGGTGACCTTGTCTTCCTGGTTGTGGTTGTCGTCGATCGCGCCGAGGTAGGCGATGTTGCGATCCTTGTCCAGGACGAAGACGGTCGGCGTGACGGTCGCGCCGTAGGCCTTGCCGATGGCCTTGCTCTCGTCGTGGCCGTAGACGTAGTTGATCTTGCCGTCGTTCTTGTCGGCCAGCCGCTTCTTGATGGCGGGCAGCTTGTCGGAGTCGCGATGGTCGACGGCGACGCCGACGACGCGGACGCCCTTGTCCTTGTACTCGCTGGTGAACTCGTTCAGGCGGTCCTCGCAGGCCACGACGACCGGGCAGTGGTTGGCCAGGAAGACGAGCACCACCACGTCTTCCTTGATGTCCGACAGCGTGAGGCTAGCCTCCTCGCCGTTGGGGGCGACGGCCGGGATGCCCGCGAAGTCCGGGGCCTTGTCGCCGGCGCTCAGGACCTTGTTGAACTCGCCGGCGAACGCCGGGGTGGCCAGGGCGAGGGCGACCATGCTCAGGAGGACTTTCCGCATCGATGCTGACTCCGTCTGGGGTGTGAGGTCCGGGCGAGGGCATCGACGAGGCCCGCGCCCTCGGGCGAATCACCGATCGGTCGAGGGGGGGGCCGCCCGCGGCGGGCCCCCGAACACTCAGCTCCCTTGAAGAGAGCGTTGAAGCCGGTCTCCGCGGCCCGTCCGGCCGCGCCATTCGGGACGGCCCAAAAGGGCCGTCGCATCGCACTCGCTGTCGCTTTCCGACGATGAACGTCCCGATTATAAGACCCCGGTGAGGCCAGTCAACAACCCCGCGCGCGGCGTCGTCGAGCCATGCCAGCATGGCGTCGACGGCCCGGAAGCCACGGCGGCGCGAGACTCAGCGCCGGCGGGCGGCCCATCCGGCGGCGTTGCCGATCGCGTGGCGCAACGACGGGTGGTGCAGGACGGGGTACGACTCGGGGCCGGCGCGGAGGTAGGCCACGCGCCCCTTGCCGACGGTCCAGGTCATGCCGCTGCGGACGGTCTCGCCCCGCTCCCAGCTCGAGACGAAGACGACGGTCTCCGGCTCGGGGACGGCGAACGGCTCCGAGAACATGTCGGTCCGCGGGATCGTGAACGGCGCGACCCCGGCGGCGATGGGGTGGTCGGGCGCGCGGACGGCGATGAACTCGGGGCGGCCGTCCTCGCGCCAACTCCCCGGTTCGCACGGCATGCTGTCCATCAGAAGGCGGAAAGGCTTGCTCCGGTACGAGCCGTACAGCGCGACCAGCCCCAACCGCCCCTCGCGGACCCGCGCGGCGACCGCCTCGGCGCGATCGTCGGGGACCTCGTCGTGGCGGTCGCGGCCCCACCATAGCAACACGTCGGTCTGGTCGAGCGTCCCGTCGTCCAGCCCCGCGGCGGGCTCGTCGAGCAGGCCGCGCGAGACGACCAGTTCGGGCCGCCGCGCCACCGCCTCCACCAGCGCGGCGTCGACCCCTTCGGGGTATGCCGCCGTGACCGTCTCCCCTTCGCACCAGACCCGCACCCGCACGACCCCCGTCGATTGGCCCAGGGCGGGCGCCTCGTGCCACGCGGCGACGAACCCGCAGAGCGGGACCAGTGTACGCGCGATGGACCGGAGATGGTTCTTCAATGCGGCCTCCTGGAGTGCGGGGTCCAGGCTTCGGGGTCCGAGGGAGGGGTGTAGGGCGGGCGAAGCCCCGGCGTCGAATCCGGCGGGACTCCAGCGAACATCGTACATGCCCCCCGGCGCAAGGACAACAGAATCCCACGGATCGGGAATGCCATTCGAAATCGGCGGCGCGGGGCCGCCGAATCCACCGGGCGAGGAAAAAGATCCGGAAACGTGAAATCGCCGTCCTCACGCCGCGGACTGTTACTAGAGATCGTGGACCTCGCTCCTTGACAACCCGGCATCGGTAACAGGCCAGTGACGGGCCGTCGCGGCGGAAGCGTCGTCGCGCAATCCCCGCGATCCAACCTCGGCCGACGGCCGGTCGTCCACGCCCCCGCCCCCTTGACCTCCCGGGCGAAACGGATCCCGGCGACCGCCGGCGGCGATCGAGATCCATATTCGAAAATGACGAACGAAGCCAACGGAGTTCCTGCTCAACAGGTTGTTGGTAAATAAGTTGGGGCGAAACCCGAGATGTCCCGCGTCGACGAACGAACCCAACCGTGGGGTACTGCCCTCGGACCGCGCGAGCCTCGCGAGCTTCTCACGAGGATGCCCCCCCGCCCCCGGGGTTGTGCGATTCGCCGGGTTGCTGTACAAGGCCATCGCCGCGATGCGCGAGGTCGCCTTCCCGGAGCGGGGGCGGCCTATCAGGGATGAGAACCGTTCGCAAGGGCCGGGCACGGCGGGAGGCCGAAGGTGGCGTACGACAAGAAGCAGGCGACGGAGGAGTTCGGCCGCTGGAGCGAGAGCTACGACCGTTGCGTGCTGCAATGGCTCCTGTTCGGCCCCTCGCACCGGGCTCTGATCCGTCGGATCAGCGACGTGGCCGGGGACAGGCCGATCAACATCCTGGACGTCGGCTGCGGGACCGGCGTCTTCGCCGCCCGCGTCCGCGAGGCGCTCCCGTCGGCGCGGGTCTACGGGGTCGACCTCGTCTCGGGCATGCTGGCCCAGGGGGCGAGGCGCTGGGAGGCGCTGGCCGATCACGTCCACCCGGTCCAGGGGGACAGCGAACGCCTGCCGTTCGCCGAGGGCTCGTTCGACTTCGTCACCTGCGCCAACAGCTTCCACCACTACCCCGACCAGGAGGCGGCGGTCGCGGAGATGCATCGGGTGCTGAAGCCCGAGGGCCGGCTGCTCCTGATCGACGGCTACCGCGACGCCCCCTGGGGCTGGTTCATCTATGATGTTTGCGTGACCTTCCGGGAGGGGAACGTCCACCACGCCTCCGCCCGCCGGTTCCGCGAGTTGCTCGGCCGCGCGGGATTCCAGGCGGTCGCCCAGAAGGTCCACCGCGGCCTCGCCCCGTTCCTCCTGAACGAGGCCATCGCCGCCGAGCCCGCCCCGATCTATCCGGCCCCCCACTTCAACCTCTCCAGCACCATGCTCGGCCGGCCGGAGGCCCCCGTCGAGCGCCGCGTCGGGGCCTGATCGGGGCGAGTCCGCTTTGCCCGCCAGAGCGCTTTGGCACGCTTCGCGAGCCCGCCGGGGCGAGAACCGGCGGGCTCGCGGTCGTATGAGTGCGGGGACGGCGCGACGAATCCCGCCTGTCGGGCGGGGCGTCGCGATGGTATATCTAGCCGTTTCCCTCTTCGGACATCGGCCCCCGATCGACGAACCGAATGGACCCCCGAGCGCCGGTCGCGCGGGGCCCGGTCGGCTCGTGGGCGGCCCCGCGTGGCGGAAGGCGGAGCGAGTCGTGCAGCGCGTCGAGACCGATCGAGAGGCATGGGAACGCGCGCTCGGCGAGGTCGCCCGGGGCGTCGCCGCGAACCCCGGCGAAGGCCCCCCCCGGCTCCTGGAGCCGGGCTCGGCCCCCCCGGCCGGGGCCGCGTTCATCCCCCCCCAGCCGCTCGAACTCCTGGGAGACGCCTCCTTCCGTCGCCTCCACGGCGTCCGCCACGCCGTCGTCGCCGGGGCGATGGCCAACGGCATCGCCTCCGTCGAGCTGGTCGAGGCCATGGGCCGCGCGGGCATGCTCGGATTTTTCGGCTCCGCCGGCCTCCCCGTCGACGCCGTCGAGCGGGCCGTCGACCGGATTCAGGGTGGTTTGGGCGACAAAGCGCCTTGCGGCTTCAACCTGATCCACAGCCCGTCGGAGCCGGCGATCGAGTCCGCCGTGGTCGACCTCTACCTCCGGCGCGGGGTAAGGCTGGTGGAGGCGTCGGCTTACCTGGGCCTGACGCCGTCGGTGGTGCGATACCGGGTCTCCGGGATCCATCGCGACGAGCGCGGGCGAGTGGTCGTCCCGAATCGGATCGTGGCCAAGGCCTCGCGCGTGGAGGTGGCCTCGCGGTTCCTGGCCCCCCCTCCCGAGAAGATCCTCCGCGAGCTGGTGGCGCAAGGGGCGATCTCGGCCGACCAGGCCGCGATGGCCGCGACGATCCCCATGGCCGAGGACCTCACCGCCGAGGCCGATTCCGGCGGCCACACCGACAACCAGCCGCTGGTGGTCCTCCTCCCCACGTTCCTCGCGCTCCGCGACAGGATGGCCGCCGAGCACGGGTATGACCGCCCGTTGCGCGTGGGGGCCGCCGGCGGGATCTCGACCCCCTGGGCGGCGGCCGGGGCGCTGGCGATGGGGGCAGCGTACCTCGTGACCGGGTCGGTCAATCAGGCATGCGTGGAGGCCGGCACGTCCGACGCCGTCCGGGCGATGCTGGCGAAGGCCCAGCAGGCCGACGTGGCCATGGCCCCCGCCGCCGACATGTTCGAGATGGGCGTGAAGGTCCAGGTCCTCAAGCGCGGGACCATGTTCGCCATGCGGGCCGCGAAACTGTACGAATACTACCGCGCCCATGACCGGATCGAGTCCATCCCCGAGGCCGACCGCCAGGCGCTGGAGAAGACGATCTTCCGGCTGCCGCTGTCCGAGGTCTGGGAGCAGACGCGGGCCTTCTTCGCCCGCCGCGACCCGTCCCAGATCGCCCGGGCCGAGGCCGACCCCAAGATCAAGATGGCGTTGGTGTTCCGCTGGTATCTCGGCCAGGCGTCGCGCTGGGCGAACGTCGGCGAGCCGTCGCGGGCGGTCGACTACCAGGTCTGGTGCGGCCCGGCGATGGCCGCGTTCAACGACTGGACCCGCGGGTCGTTCCTGGAGGCCCCCGAGGCCAGGCGCGCCCCGGACGTCGCCCTGAACATCCTCTATAACGCGGCCGTCCTCCTGCGGGCTCGGGCCGCCGCCATGCAGGGCGTCATCCTCCCCGACGGCATCCCCCGGCTCGCCCCCCTGCCGCGCGAAGAGATTGAGAAGCGGGGGGCGAAACCTTAACATGGGGAGTCGATCCTCACGCCTACCGGCCGCCCATTCGACCCAGACATCCCACCCGTCCCGCATCGACGCTCGAAAGGGAAGTGACTTGAACCAGGCCGATCCACCGTCGTCCGTCCCGGTGGCCGTCGTCGGGATGGGCTGCCTGTTCCCGAAGGCCGAGGATCTGGAGCGCTTCTGGTCCAACATCCGCGGTCGGCTGGACGCGATCGACGAGGTCCCGGAGACCCACTGGCGGCCCGAGGACTACCACGACGCCGACCCCAAGGCGCCCGATCGGACCTACGCGCGTCGGGGCGGGTTCCTCGCCCCGGTCGACTTCCCGCTGATGGACTTCGGGATCGCCCCGAACGCCGTCGAGGCGACCGACACCACCCAGCTCCTGGGCCTGCTGGTGGCGCGCCGGGCGCTGGAGGACGCGGGCTACGGCGCGGGGGGGCGCGACTTCGCGCGAGATCGGACGAGCGTGATCCTGGGCGTGACCGGGACGCTGGAGCTGGTCATCCCGCTGGCGAGCCGCCTGGGCCACCCCGCCTGGCGCAAGGCGCTGGACGACGCCGGGGTGGATCGGGGCACGGCCGACGACGTGGTGCGACGGATCGCCGACTCCTACGTCGGCTGGCAGGAGGCGTCGTTCCCGGGCCTGCTGGGGAACGTGGCGGCCGGGCGGATCGCCAACAAGCTCGACCTGGGGGGGACCAACTGCGTCGTCGACGCCGCCTGCGGCAGCTCGCTGGGGGCGGTGAACCTGGCGCTGCTGGAGCTGGCCGCCGGCCGCTGCGACGTGGCCCTCACCGGCGGGCTGGACACCTTCAACGACATCTTCATGTATATGTGCTTCAGCAAGACCCCCGCGCTGTCGCCCTCGGGCGACGCCCGGCCGTTCTCGGCCGACGGCGACGGGACGATCCTGGGCGAGGGCCTGGGGATCATGGTCCTGAAGCGGCTGGCCGACGCCGAGCGCGACGGCGACCGGATCTACGCGGTCATCAAGGGGATGGGGGCCTCCAGCGACGGCGGCGGCCAGGCCGTCTACGCCCCCAAGGCGGCGGGACAGGCGAAGGCCCTGCGCAGGGCGTACGAGGCCGCCGGGGTCGACCCAAGGACGATCGGCCTGGTGGAGGCCCACGGCACCGGGACGAGGGTGGGCGACGGGATCGAGGTCGAGGCGCTGGAGGAGGTCTACCGCGCCGCCGGAGCGGCCCCGCGCTCGGTGGCCCTGGGCTCGGTGAAGTCGCAGATCGGACACACCAAGGCGGCGGCCGGCGCGGCGGGGCTGGTGAAGGCCGCGCTGGCGCTCTACCACAAGGTCCTGCCGCCGACGATCAAGGTCGACCGCCCGCTCGACCGCCTGGCGGCCGAGGACTCGCCGTTTTACGTCGCCACCGAGGACCGTCCCTGGTTGGCCGGCGACGCCCCCCGCCGCGCGGCGGTCTCGGCGTTCGGCTTCGGCGGCAGCAACTTCCACTGCGTGCTGGAGGAGGCCCGCCCCGACCGCCCCGCGATCGACTGGGGGGGGGACGTCCAGATCCTCGCCTACGCCGCCGACGACCCGAACGCCCTGGCGGCCTCGCTCCCCTCGTGGACCGCGACGACCCCCTGGGCCGACGTCCGGGCCGAGGCCGCGCGGAGCCGCGCCGCCTTCCGCCCCGGCCGGGCGCATCGCCTCCTCCTCGTCGCCCGCCGCGGCGACGACCTCCCCGCGCTGATCGCCGAGGCGAGGGCCGAAGGCAAGCCGGGGTCGAGGCGGGTCTTCCGGGGTCGGGGTCCGGCGGCCGGCAAGCTCGCGTTCCTGTTCCCCGGCCAGGGCTCGCAGTACGTCGGGATGGGCCGCGACCTGGCCTGCCGATTCCCCCGGATGCTCTCGGCGCTGGAGCGGGTCGGCCGCGAGACCGCCGGCCGCGTCCACCCGCCGCCGACGTTCTCCGACGAACGCCGCCGGCTCGACGACGAGGCCCTTCGCGACACCCGCCGCGCCCAGCCGGCCATCGGCGCGACCTCGCTGGGGATGCTCGGGATCCTGGAGGACTTCGGCGTCCGCCCCGACATGGCCGCCGGCCACAGCTTCGGCGAGCTGACCGCGCTGCACGCCTGCGGCCGGATCGACGCCGACGCCCTGCTCCGCCTGGCCGCCGAGCGCGGCGAGGCGATGGGGAGGTGCGCCGGGCGGGACGCCGGCGCGATGCTCGCCGCGTTCGCCCCGGCCGACGAGCTGGAGCGGCTGCTCCGCGACGGCGCCCCCGAGGTCGTGACGGCGAACAAGAACGGCCCGCGCCAGAGCGTCCTATCCGGCCCAACGGACGCGATCGCCCGCGCCGAGGCGCTGCTCCGCGAGGCCGGCGTCTCCGCCAAGCGCCTCCCCGTCTCCGCCGCCTTCCACAGCAGGCTGGTGGCCGACGCCGAGATCCCCTTCCGCGAGGCGCTCGAGTCGGTCGAGTTCCGGCCGTCGCCGGCGCCGACCTACGCCAACGCCACCGCCGAGGCCTACCCCGACGACGCCGACGCCGCCCGCGACCTGCTGGCCGACCAGCTCGCCAGCCCGGTCGAGTTCGCCGCGATGGTCGAGGCCATGCACCGCGACGGCGCCCGGCTGTTCCTGGAGGTCGGCCCGGACGCCGTCCTGACCGGGCTGGTCGGCCCTATCCTGGACGGGAAGCCCCACGCCGCCGCCGCGACCGACTCCCGGCGCGAGCCCGACGGCCTCCTCTCCCTGGCCGTCGCCCTGGCGACGGTCGCCGCGTCCGGCCGGCCCGTCGACCTCGCCCGCTGGGACGAGCGCTTCGTCCTCCCCGCGACCGACGGCAAGCGCGGCCTGACGGTCCCCGTCTGCGGCGCCCATCCGAGGCCCAAGGCGGCGGCGGCCCCCCCCGCGCCCCCGCGTCCTCGCGCCCCCGAACCCGGCCCGAAGCCCGCCCCGACCGCGATCGCGATC
>NZ_JBBCIR010000060.1:0-6954 GCF_037189885.1 Paludisphaera sp. | reverse complement strand
GCGTGCAGCCGAGACGGCCGCGCCACAAAAAGCCGACCTTGCCCGAGGCGAGACGCCAATCGCCCCCTCATCCGGCCGTCGGCCACCTTCTCCCACGAGGGGAGAAGGGACGCCGGTCGACGGCAAGCGGCGGGCCCGGATGCCATCCCGGAAGTGTCGGGTCGTCAGCCCGGCGGGAGAGGACGCGCGCGTTTCACGCCTTGGACGGAGAGGCGTCGGCGGCATCCTCGGGATCACATCCGCCGGCCTCGGCGGCTGACGGGGGGCTGAAGGATCTCGGTGAGGACGATCATCTCCAGGAGGCGGCCGGGCTCGAGCATCTTCCGGCGGACGTCGGCCGCGGAGAGGATGGGGGGGGCGTCGGCCGCGACCATCGGCGCCGCGGTCGACGACACGCGGAGCGACTTGGCGCCGAGGCCGGTGAAGCCGGACGACAGCGGGGTGAGGGCGGTCATCGCCGGGCCGCGGTCGTGGGCCATCGACTGGCCGACCTGCTCGGACAGGGCGCGCCGGGTGTCGGGGTCCCCGCGATCGGGCCGGGCGTCGACCTGCTCCGCGCGGCGGGCCCGCGAGGGCTTGCGCCTGGGGGTCCCGCCGGTCGGCTTGCCGGCGCCGGGGACGGTGGCCGAGCCGATCCGGCGGCGGGTGGCGGGGTCGACGAAGACCATCTCGTCGCCGATGACGTACACGTCCGCGTCGGTCGACCGCCCGGGGGGCCGCGCGGTCCCGATTCGCCGCGGGCCGGACGAGTCGGGTTCCCTCCCCGACGCGGCGCGCGAGGCGACCTCCTCCGCGTGGGCGGCGAAGTCCTCGCGGCGCGAGGCGGCCTCGGCCCGCGCGACCTGCCCCGCCGGGCGCGGCTCGGGGGCCGGACGGGGGCCTGGCCTGGCACCGGGCCGCTTCGGCAGCGACTGGCCCTCCTGGTTCAGGATCGAGGTCAGCGCCCAGATCGCCAGGAACACCAGCGGGACGATGAACTGCGACAGGGCTTCGAGGTTCCTCATGGCGGCTCCCGCGATCGACTACCGGGGTGGGATGGGCCGGCGCGGCCGGGTCACTGCGACGCCGGCGCGGCCTGGCGGGCCATCGCGGCGCCGCCGGGGCCGTCGCCGGTCCCGGCGATCGCCGTGCGCATGTCGGTGTCGGCCTGGACGTTCTTGAGGTTGTAGTAGTCCCCCACGCCCAGGTGCCCCTGGCGGAACGCCTCGGCGATCGCCAGCGGGACCTCGGCCTCGGCGGCGACGACCTTCGCGCGGTTCTCCTGCACGGCCGCCTGCATCTCCTGCTCCTGGGCCACGGCGAACGCCCGCCGCTCCTCCGCCTTGGCCCGCGCGACGCGCGTGTCGGCCTCGGCCTGGAGCGCCTGGAGGTTGGCGCCGATGTTGTCGCCCACGTCGATGTCGGCGATGTCGATCGACAGGATCTCATACGCCGTGCCGGCGTCGAGCCCCTTCTCCAGCACGCGCTTGGAGATGGAATCGGGCTTCTCCAGCACCTGCAGGTGGGTGTCGGCCGAGCCGATCGCGTTGACGATGCCCTCGCCCACGCGGGCGATGATCGTCTCGTCCGTCGCCCCGCCGACCAGCCGGTCGAGGTTCGTCCGCACCGTCACCTTGGCCTTCACCTTCAGCTGGATCCCGTTGCGCGCGACGCCATCGACCGTCGAGCGCCCCTGGGAGGGATCCGGGCACTGGATGACCTTCGGGTTGACGCTCGTCTGCACGGCCTCCAGCACGTTGCGGCCGGCCAGGTCGATCGCCGTCGCCTGCTTGTACGACAGCGGGATGTCCGCCCGGTTGGCCGCGATCAGGGCCCGGACCACGTTCGGGACGTTCCCCCCGGCCAGGTAGTGCGACTCCAGCGCCCGGGTCGTCAGGCCGTCCTTCTCCCGCAGCCCGGCCTGGTACGCCATGATCTTGGACCTGACGATGATGTTCGGGTTCACCTTCCGGAACGACATCCCGACCAGGTCCACGATGCTGACGTTCGCCTCCGACATGAACGCCTGGATCCACAGGTTGAAATACTTGGTCACGAAGATGCCGCCCAGCAGGGCGATCACGGCGAGCGTGATGATGCCGAGCCAGAACAGGGTGTGCATCGAGGACGGATTCGCCTGGGCGAGCAGCATCGGGATCATATGAGCCTCTAGGAGAGTTGGGGGTTCTCGACGTCGAGGTCGAAGTCGGCGGCGGGCCCGTCGTCGGGCGGACGGGCGGCCGGGGTCGGGGCGGGGGCGACGGAGGACGCCTCGACGGGGCGGACGATCAGCTGGCCCGACCGCACTCGCACGACCCGGACCCGCGAGCCCTCCGCGATCAGCCCGGACTCGGCCATGCCGTCGTATCGCCGGCCCCGGATCTCGACGTGCCCGCTGGGGCGCAGGGGCGTCATCGCCCGGCCTTCGGCGCCGGTCAGCCCGTCGCCCCGCCCGCCGGCGTGGGAGACGTCGATCTCGTCCTCCGACGGCGGCGCCAGCAGGAATCGACGCCCGATCGGCGACCGCGCCCAGAGCCGGAACGCGACGATCGCGGTGAGCGGCACGGCGATGAACTCGATCAGGACGAACGTCATCCCCAGCGAGTTCGACGACTGGAACGCCTTCCAGATCCCCAGCCCCAGGCAGGCCACCGCGCTCAGGCCGATCAGCCCGCCCGAGGGCACGAACAGCTCCAGCGTGATGAGCAGCAGCCCCATCGCCAGGAAGACGGACGGCCAGAACGCATCGCCCATGACGGCCCCCAGCGCGCACGAACCCGACCGACCGGCGACGCCCGCCAGTTCGGCCGATTGTACCACGCCGGCATTGTACACAAACCGAGCGAGCCACCCGAAAGTTCCGCCTCCACGGCCCAAGGACCTTGCCATCAACGGGCAAGGGCCCTCGCGCCTTCGGAGACGGTGCCGGCCGCGCGGGCCACCTCCCGCCGCCGGGGGGGCACCCTTACGACTTCGGCCGGGTGATCCCAACACGCTCTTCCCCCCTGGAGGGGGAAGACAGACCGCGAAGCGGTCAGATGAGGGGGAGCTTCCCCACGAAGCACCGCGTTTCGCGGTCTCGCCCAGGCCGAAGGCCCCGGGTGGCCCCCGCGAATTTCGACGGCCGTGCCGCTCGTCCCCCCTCATCCCGCCCTCCGGGCCGCCTGCGCCCGCCAGGTGGGGAAGGCCGCGAGGATGATCTGACCACCTCGAACGGAACCAAGTCCGGCCGCCACGCCGCGGCCCTACGAACCGCGACGTTCCACCTCGCGCCACCATTCGACCAGGACGTCCGGGAAGGCGTCGATCGACGGGGCGATCGGGCGGATCTCCCGCTCCGGCCTCGCCTCGGCCAGCCATGCGGGATAGCCGAGCATGCGCCCTCGGCAAGACGACGCGAGACTCGGGCGGAGGGTCGCCGCGCCTCCATCCGCTGCATCGGCCCGGCCCCCGTCGAAATCATTCCGAGAATTTTCAGAAGCCTGAAATCCCCCGCCCCTCGCCGCGGAGCATACAGTCGATCGATGTCCGCTCCTTGACAATCAGCATTCGGTACGACCGGGGCCAGAAGCCCGCCGGGAAGGCCGCGCCGCCTCGCGCCCCTCCGATCTGGTCGCCCGTCGCGCCTCGGCGCGACGCCGGCCGAGCATCGGCGAACCGCCCCCAGACGTTGCTCGGGGCGGCCGACGCGAAGTCGGGAGCAGCCCGAGAAAACCACTTCGAAAATGACGAACGAAGCCAAGCCATCACGGACTCAATCCACTGAGCCGTATAACCTTGGGGCGAATCGCCCGAAATCGCGTCTCGACGAACGAAGCCAACTTCGCGGGCCCTTCTCGAAGCCTCCCCAGGGATGACGGCGGCCCCGCCGCCGGCCGGTCGAGCGGGGAGTGTGATAAACTTGCGCGATCCGACGGGCGAGGGGCCCGGACGCCGCTCGACGACCCAGGAGACCTGCCTTGCTCGCCAAGCCCGGACCCGCCATCCGACGCATCTCCCTGCATCGCGTCGCGGTGCCGTTGAAGAAGCCGGTGAAGCACGCCTCGCACGAGCGGACCGAGAGCGAGAACCTCGTCGTCCGCGTGGAGCTGGACGACGGCTCGATCGGCCACGGCGAGGGCGTCCCGCGCGACTACGTCACCGGCGAGACGATCGAGACCACCTTCGACGCCCTTTCCAAGGCCGACTGGCCCCGCGCGATCGGCCGGCCCGGCGGCTTCCCCGAGGTCGTCAAGGCGCTCGAAGGGCTCAGCCTCGCCGAGATCGACGACGACCCCCGCGGCATGCGCGGGAACGCCGCGCGGTGCGCGCTGGAACTCGCCGTGCTCGACGCCTACGGCCGCCACTTCGGCGCGTCGCTGGGGGAGGCGGTGGGGCTCGTCGACGTCGAGGGCCTGGAGCGGTTCGACCGCCCTCGCCCCGTCCGCTATAGCGCGGCGATCACGGCGGAGTCGAAGCGGAAGGAGGTCGTCTCGGCGATCAAGTTCCGGGTTTACGGCTTCCGCGACGTGAAGGCGAAGGTGGGCGTCGCCGGGCAGGACGACCCCGCGCGGATGGAACGGATCAGGCGCGTGCTGGGGCGTCGGATGGACATCCGCATCGACGCCAACGAGGCGTGGCGGGTCGACGAGGCGGTCGCGAGGGTCGCCCCCCTGCTCCGCTTCCGCCCCTCGCTGCTGGAGCAGCCGGTCCCCCACGCCGAGGTCGACGCCCTGGCCGAGCTTCGGCCCAGGCTGGGGATCCCGGTCATGCTCGACGAGTCGCTCTGCGGCTGGCCCGACGGCGTGGCGGCGATCGAGCGGAAGACGACGGACTTCTTCAACGTCCGCCTCTCCAAGTGCGGCGGCCTGATCCCCTCGCTGCGGCTCATCGCCCTGGCGCGGCGGAACGGCCTGGGGGTGCAGCTCGGCTGCCACCCCGGCGAGACGGCGATCCTCTCCGCGGCTGGGCGGCACGTCGCGACCCGCGTCGGCGGCATCCGATATCTCGAAGGTTCCTACGACCGCCACATCCTACGGTCGAACGTCACGCATGAAGACCTGACGTTCGGATACGGCGGCAAGGCCGGGCCGATCGCGGGCCCCGGCCTGGGGATCGCCGTCGACCCGGAGTTGCTGGCGGCCATGACCACGGAGAGCAGGGAGGTCGACCATGGCTGAGGCCGAGGCTGGGGTGGCGAGCTTGGAATCGACCTTCACCGCCTCCGACGGCTACCCCTTCCACGTCGCCTCGTGGCCGGCGCGGGGGGAGTCGAAGGGGCGAGTCGTCGTGCTGCACGGGGTCCAGAGCCATTCGGGCTGGTATCCCGGCCTGGGGAGTCGGCTCGCGGCGGCGGGCTACGACGTCTCGTTCCCGAACCGTCGCGGCTCGGGGCCGAACCAGCAAGACCGCGGCCACGCGCCTTCGGACCTGCGGCTGGTCGACGACGTCGCCGAGTGGATCGCCCACCTGAGGGCCGAGGCCCCCGCCCTCCCGGTCGCGCTGGCGGGGATCAGTTGGGGGGGGAAGATCGCGGTCCTCACGTCCGTCCGCCGGCCCGAGCTGGTCGACGCCCTGGCGCTGATCTGCCCCGGCCTGGAGCCGCGGGTGGGCGTGACCTTCCGCGAGAAGCTCCGGATCGCCAAGGCGGTCTTCACCGACCGTCGCAAGACCTTCCCGATCCCCCTGGCCGACCCGGCCCTGTTCACGGACGACCCCGAGAAGCGGGAATACATCCGCACGGACCCGCTGGGCCTCCGCCAGGCGACCGCCGGCCTGCTGCTGGCGAGCTTCCTCATCGACCGCCGCCTCCGCCGCGCCCCGCGCAAGCTGACCACGCCGACGCTCCTGATGCTCGCCGGCCGGGACCGGATCGTCGACAACGCCCGCACCCGCCGCTACTTCGACCGCGTCGCCGCCGAGGATCGCGAGATCATCGAATACCCGGACGGCTCCCACACGCTCGAATTCGACCCGGACCCCGTCCGCTACGTCGAGGACCTCGTAGCCTGGCTGGCCCCGCGGATGCGGAGGACGAGTTAGGATATAACCGTTCCACCCCTTCTCCCCTCGTGGGAGAAGGTGCCCTGGAGGGGCGGATGAGGGGGCGCGCGACCGGTGGCCGGCGGATTTCCCCCTCATCCGGCCTTCGGCCACCTTCTCCCACGAGGGGAGAAGGGAGAATTGTCTTTCCTGCCCTCTCGCGGTCGTCAAGATCCCGACGGCTTCTCCGCTCCCGCCGCCTTCCTCGCGGCGGGCTTCGCGGCCCTGGTCGACCGGCGGGTCGTCTTCGAACGGGCGGGCTCGCGGTCGAGCTTGATCGCCAGCGAGTTGATGCAGTAGCGCAGGCCGGTCGGCGGCGGGCCGTCGTCGAAGACGTGGCCGAGGTGGGCACCGCAGCGGGCGCACGTCACCTCGACACGCAACTCGGGGGTGCTCCGGTCCCAGGCCCTCTCCAGGGCCTTGGCGTTCACCGGCCGCCAGAAGCTGGGCCAGCCGGTGCCGGACTCGAACTTGGTCCACGAGTCGAACAGCTCGGCCCCGCAGCAGACGCAGAGGAACGTCCCCTTGAAATGGCCGGTGGCGTACCGGCCGGAGAACGCCGGCTCGGTCGCCCCCATCCGAGTGACGAGGAACTGGTCGTGCGTCAGGAGCCGACGCCACTCCTCGTTGGTCTTGTGGATCCGCTCGGGCTCCTTCGGCGCGGCCGGATCGGGCCCGGCCGCCTCCTGGGCGATGGCGGAGGGAGACAAGCACGCGAGGATCGCGACGACGGCGAGGATGGGGCGGGTGACGCGCATGGGTCGCTCCCGGTTGGAGTGGACCGACGGACTCGCCCCAATTCTACCGGGCCGTCTAGGTTCTGTCTGGCGGCTCGATGAGTCGGAAGCAACGGCGGATCATGGCGAGCTTGACCATGGCCAGGAAGTTCACGGCGAGCTTCTCGAACCGGGTGGCGAGCCGGCGGTTCTCCTTCAGCCAGAGGATGCACCGCTC
>NZ_JBBCIR010000059.1:0-43507 GCF_037189885.1 Paludisphaera sp. | reverse complement strand
GGGGGGGGGGGGGGGGGGGGGGGGGGGGGGGCGAGTGGGGCTCGCCCGCCGCGCGGTCGTCAGCTCCGCTTGGCGATGATGGTGGAGCCGTCGGGGGTGGCGTCGTTGGCGTAGTCGAACCACTTCGGGTCGAACTCGATCCGGCGGTTCTCGCGCATGGCGATGTTGCTCGTCAGGGCGATGACGGCGTCGGCCAGGGCGACCTCGCCCTTGCAGCGGGGCTGGTGCTCCTCGTCGGCGTGGAAGTTGGAGGCGTCGCCGTACCGGACGCAGTAGGCGAAGTGCTCGAGCTCCTCGCGGTAGCCGCGCGAGGGGTCGGCCGTGGCCAGGCCGCCGATGGCCGTCGCGGCGCTGGGGCCGGCGAGGCTGGGGCTGGTCTCCAGGACGGGCTTCTTGCCCTGGGTCTCCACGGTGACGCTCGTCGACTTGGAGAGGGTGGCGTTGCCGGCCTCCTTGAACAGGAGGATCTCCTTCTCGCCGGCGACGATCATGGTCCCCTTGGAGCCCATGACCTGCTCGCCGTAGCCGTCGAACGAGTTGGTGTTGATCGACGAGTATGTCACGACGATGCGGTCCTTCGGGTCTTCCCCGGGGAACTCGAACATCGTGAAGACGTGGTCGTCGGCCTCGCGCCCGTCCTTGTAGAAGAAGGTGCCGCCGACGCCGGTGACGGCCAGCGGGTGCTTCTTGCCGAGGAAGATGGAGCAGGCGTCGAGCTGGTGGCTCCCCAGCTCGGCCATCAGGCCGGCGCCGGTGCGGTTGTAGAGCCGCCAGTTGATCAGCTCGTCCAGGCTCTTGTAGCCGTAAGCCGCGTAGTCGATCTTGAGGTCGGCCTCGGGGTAGATCCGCCTCCAGGAGTCCTGGTAGACGATGTTCCCCTTCTCGTCGCGCTGCCACTCGGGGAGGCCGGTGGCGGCGTCGAAGACGGTGTTGCCGGCCTCGTCCTTCTTGACGCGGGGCTGGGCGTTATTGCGGTGCCAGAGGGCCCGGATGTGGCGGACCTCGCCCAGGGCGCCGCTGTTCAGCAGGAAGTTGGCGTTGTCGTAGAGCGCCGAGTAGTGCCGCTGGTGGCCGACGGCCAGCAGGCGGTTGGTCTCGCGGGCGACCCGGCACATCTCCTTGCACTCGGCGATCGAGTGCGCCATCAGCTTCTCGCAGAAGACGTGCTTGCCCGCCTTCATCGCCTTGATGGCGACCGGGGCGTGCAGCCACAGCGGCAGCGCGATGACGACGACCTCGACGTCCGGGTCGTTGTACATCTCGTCGTCGTTGGCGTACTGCTTGATTGCGTTGGCGTCGGCCTCGCCGTACTGCTTGTGGTTGGCGAACTCCTTCCGACACCGCTCGATCTGCGAGGGGCGGATGTCGTGGAAGCCGACGAAATTCATGTAGTCCCGGTTGTGGAACCGGATCATGGCCTGGCAGCCCTCGTCGCCGGTGCCGATCAGCGCGGCCTTGACGGGGGGCTTGTCCCCCATCTTGTTGTAGCCGAAGTAGAAGGCTCCCATCGCCGGGGCGGCGGCCGCCGCGGCCAGCCAGTCGCGACGGCTCATGCCCAGGGCCCGATTGGCGTTCTCGCGGCCCAGGACGCGCTCTTCGGGGGTCAGGTGCGTCATATTCGTATTCCTCTCGAAAGAAGACGTCGTCTCAGGATCGGGTCGCGACGAGGGGCTCACGGCCGTCGAGCGCCGACTCGTCGCCGGCGAGGCCCTCGCGGCGGGCCAGGCGGCGTCGGCGGCGGGCGCCGAAGAGCAGGGCGTCGAGCCCCACCCAGTGGGCGCTCGGCGTGGCGGCGATCAGCAGGCAGGCGATCAGCTCGATCAGGTTCTTGCTGACGATGAAGTAATGGCCCTCCACCTTCGTCGGCTCGGGCACGCCCGGCCACGGCGGCATGGACAGGTAGATCATCCCCAGGAACGTCGCGGCGCACAGGGCCGAGAACGGCGTGAAGAGGCCGAGGATCAGGCAGGCCCCCATCGCGATCAGCCCGTACATGGTCAGTACGTTGGCGACGTCCAGGAAGGTCGTCCGCGGCCGATATTCGCCCCTTTCCTTCTGCTCGGGCGTCGCCAGCCCCTGGATCGCCCCCATCAGCGCGTCGGTCCGCGCGATGACGGGCTCGGCGAGCTTCTTGCGGTCGGCCTCGAGCGCCTTGCGGGCCTCGTCGGCGCGCTCGCGCTCGTAGGACAGGGCCTTCGGGTCGCGCTCGGCGAGCATGGCGGCGCGGAGGTCGTGCAGGTACTTGTTCACGTCCTGGGCGTTCGCCGGGGCGTGGAACCAGTAGTCGGCCCACTGGTCGGCCTCGGCGAGGAGCTCCCGCGACCGGGCCTTCTGGTCCTCGGTGAAGTTGTGGAAGCTCGCCACCTCCTCGGCCGCGTCCGCCCACGACTTCTTCAGGCGGTCGGGGTAGAGGAGGTTCAGGGAGTTGGGGTCGTCGAGCATGCCGCGGAAGTAGGGGGCGAAGGGCCCTTCGGCGGCGCGGAGGTACATCTCGGCGGAGAACGGCTTGCCGCGCTCGCCCGACTGGTACTTGTCCAGCCCCTCGTAGAGGAAGTGCCAGCCGATGGCGACGCGGAGCAGGACGAGGAAGGTCGCCCCGAGGAAACCGATCTGGAAACGTCTGGCGGCGTTCAGGGGACGCCTCCTTTCACTCTGCTAGCGACTGGCGTGCGACGGTCAAATCAAGACGTCGCGAAGTCGCCGGGGCCGAGCCCCAGCGCGACGACGCGGGGGCCGCGGTCGGGCGGCCCCTGGTCCACGAAGACGACACCTACGTCGGCCCGGCGCGCGACCAGGTCGCGGGCGGCGTCGGGCCCCAGGATGTACAGCGCGGTCGACAGCGCGTCGGCCTCGGCCGCCGTCGGCGCGAGGACGGTCACGCTCGCCGGCCCGTCGGCCGGCTCGCCGCTCCTGGGATCGAGGATGTGGCCGTAGCTCCGGCCGCCCGCCTCGAAGTTCTGGAACGCGCCCCCGGAGGTCCCGATGGCTCGATTCCGGACCCGGAAGACGCCCAGCGGGGACGCTTCGTCGTACGGGTTCCGCAGGGCGATCTCCCAACGGTCGGCGAACCGTCCCGGCGGAGAGCCCAGCGCGTACAGGCTGGACCGGCCTCCGTGGACCAGGGCCGAGGTCGGCAGGAGGTGGCCCCGGATCACGTCGACCGCCCGGTCGATGGCGTAGCCCTTGCCGATGCTCCCCAGGTTGATCACCATCCCGGGGACGGCGAACGAGACGGATCGGGTCGCCGGGTCGAGCCGGAGCTTGCGCCAGCCGGACCGGGCCATGGCCTCGGCCCGCTCCCGGTCGGTCGGCACCCGTCGCGGGCCGCGGACGAAGCCCCAGGCCAGCGAGAGCGCCCCGGCGGTGACGTCGTAGGCCCCGCCGCTCCACTCGGATATGGCGCGGGCCAGCTCCAGGAGGCGGAACAGCCCCTCCTCGACGACGACGGGGCCCAGGTGGGCCGAGGCGTTCAGGCGCGAGACCTCGGATTCGTCGTTGTAGATCGTGAGCTGGCGTTCCAGCTCCTCCACGCGGTCGAGAGCCCGCGACGCCAGCTCCAGGGCCCCCGGCAGGCGGGCCCCGAGGCGGATCTCGAACGCGGACCCCATGCCCGGCCGATGCACGCGCAGGAGGTCGGTCGCCGCGGCGGAGTCCGGGACGGGGGAAGGCGGGCGGGCGGACGCCGAACTCATGCGTCGGAGACGCATCAGGTCGCGACGGTTCACTCCGCTTCGAGGAGCCTTCACGGAGGGGGGCCTTGTAGGGGTGGTGGGATGCCGGGGGGGTCGCCGTCGGGGACTCGACCCTCGGGACGATCTTTCGACTATAACGCGGAGGATCCCGCCGCGCGAAGAGACTGAATCGACGAAACCTCGGCGGCTCGGCCGGATAAGCCGGCGCGGTCGGCACGCGCCAGTTCGTCTTCCATCGCCGGGTTTCCGGGGTGGATATACCCACGTCGGGGCGAGGGAGGATGGATTTCCTGATGCCGGGCCCCGCGGCCGGCCGATGATACCGGCGTCAGGATAGAGCCGGATGCGCGTCGGGTTCACGTCTCGCCGTCGCGCCCCGGGCTCGTGCTCGGCCCTCGAGCGGATCAAAAACGGCCTGGGACCGCCCGGCGCCCGGCCCGCGCGAATGCACGGAGGACGATGAACCATGGCGACCGCACGGCTGCGACTCTTCCCCTATCCCGAGGAAGATCACGAGGAGGCCGAGGCCCCGTCGATCCCGATCCGGCTCTGCGACCTTTATCCGCTGCTGGCGCAGGCCTATCGCGACAACTACGTCTGGCTGCGCGACTTCGAGGAAGACGAGCTGCTGGTCAGCCCCGACCTGTACGAGGTCGTCCGGGCGTTCTCCAACTGCCGCCCCTCGGCCTGATCGGCCGGGCTCGCCCGCTCGCGATGCCCGCCGGGGCCCCGGCGGGCACCCTCGCCCCGGTCCCCGAAGTCGACGCGGGCTCGTTCGACCTTGCCCCCGCCCCTCCGAAGCGCTAGTCTAGGTGGGGGATCATCCTGGGCGTCGCCCTCCCCGTCTCGGCCCGCCCCTCTGGCAGCGAGCTTCATGATGGCCACCAAGAATACAGCGAGCGACGAAGCCTTCACCATCGAGCGGCATGGCGACGTGACCGTCATCATGGCCACGCCGGCCCTGGAGAGGCTCTCGTTCCGGCTGGAGAAGCAGGCGGCCGACCTCATCCTGGAACCGATCAAGGGGTGCGACCACCCGCTGATCGTCTTCGACCTGAGCCGGGTCAACTACTTCGGGTCGATGTTCCTGGCGCTCCTGATCCGCACCTGGAAGCTCGTCACCGCGCGCGGCGGTTCGATGGCGATCTCGGGCGTGACCGCGAGGACGAGGGAGCTGCTCCGCGTCACCTCGCTGGACATCGTCTGGCCGATCTACGACACCCGGAACGAGGCGGTCGAGGCGCTGCTCCTCGACTGACGCGACGTCCGCCGTCGCGTCGTCGCCGGCGGACGGCCCCACCGCCGTCCCGGACGATGGCCCGACGGCCCGCCGATCGCCGCCACGCGACTCCTATCCCGGAGCGGAGCCGATGGGGATCTACGACCGCGAGTACTACCAGGGCGACAGGGGGGGCGCGTCGTGGCTCGGCCCCACGTCGTCCTGGTGCAACACCCTGATCCTCATCAACGTCGGGGTGTTCCTGGCCGTCTGGATCCTCCGGATCGACCAGGACACGCTCTACGCCTGGTTCGCCGCCTCCCCGAGGGGGATCTTCGAGGAAGGGAAGATCTGGCAGCTCCTGACCGCCACCTTCCTCCACGACCAGACGCGGATCCTCCACATCGTGGGGAACATGCTGTTCCTCTACTTCATCGGCCGCGAGGTCGAATCCCTCTACGGAGGGAAGGACTTCCTGGCGTTCTACCTCGCCTCGGGGATCGTCAGCACGCTCTGCTGGGCCATCCTGGCGGCGGCGTTTCGGCCCCATGCCGGCGTGATGATCGGGGCCTCCGGCGCGGTGTTGGGGGTGGTGACGCTCTACACGCTGTACTACCCCCGGCGCGAGCTCCTGTTCATGGGCTTCATCCCGACGCCCATGTGGCTGCTGCTGGCGATCTACCTGGTCTGGCCGCTGCTGGGCGACGCGCGTTCGTCCGGGATCGCGTGGGAGTCGCACGCGGCGGGGGCCGCGTTCGCCGTGGCCTACAAGCACTTCGACCTCCGCTGGACGCGGCTGATGGGCACTTGGGGCGGCCGGCCCCGGCTCAAGGTCGTCGTCCCGCCGCGCTACGAGCAGTCCCGCCCGCGCTCCGCGGTCCCCGGCCGTGGCGACGCCGTCGGCGCCAGAACGGCCACGACCGTGCAGGAAGACCAGCTCGACGCCAGGCTGGACGAGGTCCTGGCGAAGATCGCCCGCGAGGGCCGCGAAGGGCTGACCGAGGAAGAACGCAAGGTCTTGCAGGACGCCAGCCGACGCGCCCGCCACCGACGGGGCGAGCGCCTATGACCCCGCCGGGCTTCGCCGTGCGGGCCGCGACGCTCGCGGACCTCGACGCGATCGTCGAGTTCAACGCCCGGCTGGGCTGGGAGACCGAGTCGAAGCGGCTCGACCGGGCCATCCTGCGCGAAGGGGTGTCGCGCGGCCTGGCGGACCCCGACCGCCTGCGTTACTGGGTCGCCGAGGCGGCGGGCGAGGTGATCGGCCAGACGGCGGTTACCCGCGAGTGGAGCGACTGGCGCGCCGGCTGGCTCTGGTGGCTGCAGAGCGTCTACGTCCACGCCGACCACCGGGGCCGCGGCGTCTTCAAGGCCCTCCACCGCCGCGTCCGCGACGAGGCGCTCGCGGCCGGCGACGTGATCGGCGTCCGTCTCTACGTCGAGAACGAGAACCACGCGGCCCGCGAGAGCTACCGGGCCCTCGGCTTCGCGGACGCGGGCTACGCCGTGTACGAGGAGCTATGGCTGGATCGGTCGGGTCGGCCGTCGACCGCCCCTCTCAGGACTCGCCCCGACTGATCCGACACCAGCGGTCGAGCAGGGCGGCGGCGCGGCCCGTATCCAGGGCGTCGGTCGCGAGGGCGACCGCGTCGCGGAGCGGCGTCCCCTGGGCGGTCCAGATGGCGGCCGCCGAATTCGCGATGATGTAGGCCCGCGCGGGCCCGTCACCGCCTTCGAACACCTGACGAAGCCGCGCGGCGCTGTCGGCCGGCCCGCTCACGGTCAACCCTCGGGCGGGGGTCACCGGCAACCCGAAGTCGGCGGGGGTCCAGGTCAGGCGGTCGATCCGCCCGTCCTCGACGAGCATGACCTCGGTCTCGCCGGATAGCGTCACCTCGTCGAGTCCGTCGGACCCGCGGACGACGACGGCGCGGCGGATCCAGGGGGTGCGCGAGAGCACCTCGGCCATCCGTCGCGCATGGCTCTCGCGGGGGACGCCGACTAGCTGGTACGGGGGCGAACCCGGGTTGCACAGCGGGCCGACCAGGTTGAAGACCGTGCGGAACGGCAGCCGACGCCGGATCGGCGCCACCGCGCCCAGGCCGGGGTGGAACCGCGCCGCGAAGAGGAAGGCGACGCCCAACTCCTCCAGCCCCGCGCGCAGGGCCGGGGGCTCGGCCTTGATGTCGACGCCGAGTTCGGACAGCACGTCGGAACTCCCCGACTTGCCGGACGCGGCGCGGTTGCCGTGCTTGATGACGGGCACCCCGCAGGCCGCGACCACGACGGCCGCGCCGGTGGAGATGTTCACGGTGCTGGCGCGGTCGCCGCCGGTGCCGCACGTGTCGATCGCGCCTTCGCGGTCGTGCTCGAAGGCGACCATCCCGTCGCGGACGGCCTGGACCGCGCCCAGGAGTTCGTCGCCGGTCTCCCCCTTGACGTGCAGGGCGGTGAGGAAGGCGGCGGTCTCGACCTCGCCGGCGGCGCCGTAAAGGATCGCGGCGACGGACAGGCGGGCGGACTCCACGTCCAGGGGGCGGCCGGCGGCCAGGTGCTCGATGGCGTTCGTGATCGCGGCGGGCAGGTCGGTCGGCATGGGTCAGGGGACTCGGAAGATGTGGCGCTCGACGCGGCCGTCGACGGGCCGGTCGATCGTGATCAGCAGGGGGGCGGCGTCTTCGTGGGCCAGCAGCCGCGCGGCCTCCGCCGCGGAACGGATCGGCTGCTCGTTCACCGCGGCGATCACGTCGCCCGCGCGGCAGATCTCGGCGAACGGGCCGCGGGGGTCGACGTCCGACACCAGCGCGCCCCGGGTCGATCGCGGGAGGCCCCGACCGACGGCCGACGTGGCGTCGAGGGTCGTCAATTCGAGCCCCATCGCGCGGGCGGGCGTCGCCGCGTCGCGAGGCTCGGCGTCCGGCCCGGGCTCGGCGTCCGGCTCGGGGTCGTTCGGCGAGCCCAGCGTGCGCTCGCGGTCGTCGACCGTCACCTGGAGCTTGGTCTCGTGGGCGTCGCGCCAGACGACGAGTTCCGCCGGCTGGCCGATCGGGAACATGGAGACGGTGTTGATCAGGTGGTTCAGATCCTGGATCGAGGTCCCGCCGAAGCGGAGGACGATGTCGCCGTCGCGGACCCCCGCGCGGGCGGCGGGGGAGTCGGGATAGACCCGATTGATGAGCGCGCCGTGCGGCCGGTCGAGGCCGCGGGCGGCGGCCTTCTCGGCGCGGAAGTCGGGGTCCAGGACGATCCCCAGGCCGCCGCGGGCGACCCGGCCCTTGGCGATCAGCTCGTCCATGATCCAGCGGGCGAGGTTGATCGGGATGCTGAACCCGACCCCCTCGTTGCCGCCGTGGCTGCTGGCGATCGAGTTGTTGACGCCGACGACCTCGCCCAGCATGTTGACGAGCGGCCCGCCGGAATTGCCCGGGTTGATGGCGGCGTCGGTCTGGAGGAAGTCCTGATTCTCCACGTCGATGAGTTCGTCCATGTGCCGGCCGCGGGCGCTGATGATCCCCTGGCTCACCGAGTGGGTCAGGCCGAACGGGCTCCCCAGCGCCATGACCCAGCTGCCGACGCGGACGACGTCGCTGTCCCCCAGGCGGGCCGAGGGGAGGTCGTCGCGGTCGAGCTTCAGGACGGCGACGTCGGCCATGGCGTCGCTCCACATCTCGACGGGCGTCAGCGCCCGGCCGTCGTGCAGGAAGACGCGGATGCGGTTGGGCTTCGCCCCGCCGACGACGTGATGATTGGTCAGGACATACAGCCCGGCGGCCTTCTCGCTGCGCACGATCACGCCCGAGCCGGTCTCCTCGAACTTGCGGACCCGCTGGCCCTCGTCCTGGCGGCTCGTCTTCTGGGTGACGATGTGGACGACGGTCGGCCGGACGGCCTGGGCGACCAGCTCGAACATCCGGTCGACGTGCTTGAAGCGGTCGTACTCCAGCTTCAGCTCGTCATAGATCCGCGAGTCGCCCTCGCCGGCGCGGCTGGCCCGCGGGGCACCCAGTTGGACCGGGCCGTCGAGGCGGGGGGCGGCCTGGGCCGAAATCGTCCCGCCGCCGCGACCGAGTTGGAACCCGAAGCCCAGCCCGATCCCCATCGCCCCCGCCGCCAGGATGACCGAGGCCGGCTGAATCTTCATGCACGGGGCTCCGAGTCTAGGGGGCCGGCGGGCGCGGGCCGTCTGTCCGAGGCGCGCGGGACGACCGTCCCGCCCGATCGACTTCCCCACAATATACCCCGCGCCTGGGGGCCTAGTCAAAAACCAGGAGCGAGCAGGGGAGGGCCGCGATGGTCCGGAGGAGGCCACGGCCTGGCAAGCCTACGAGGCCGTTCGTCGGGACGAATCTCGCCGATCACAACGCGAGACGGGCCACGCGTATCGCGTGAACGTCCGGTGGGCCGCCGTCACCATCGCAAAGCGCGATGGGTGTGCAAGGCCCCCGATGCATACACCTGGGATGCGCTCCGCGGCCTTCGGCGCGACGACGCGCGGAGGTCGAATCGCGGGCGACGATCATGTGATAGGTCGGTGGAGCGAGAGCCGCGTGGGACGGGCGGCTCGACGAGCGAGGCCACGACGCGGGCCGGGTCTCGCTCGCCGAGCGGACCGAGGGACTCAGGACTTCTTGGCGCGCGACTTCGATCCGCCCCGAGCGGGCGCCTTCTCCTCGGCCTTCTCTTCCACCGGCAGCACGGTCCCGGCGGCGCCCACGACCGCCCCGAGCGCGGCGTCGGGGCCCATCTCGCCCAGGACGTCGGCGGTCGACGTGGCCCGCTTGCCGCGGCCCTTGAGGGCCTTGACCTCGTTCTCGTCGATGGCGCGAGCGGCGGCCTTCACCGCGCCCACCACGGCCCCGGCGGCCATCGTGTCGAGCGTCGAGCCAGCCTGGGCGACCATCCCTTGAGACTTTGAGGAACGCTTCGCCTTGGCCGGCTTGCTCGAGGCTTCCGACTTGGGGTTCGTCTTGGACTTGGCGGGACTCTTCGCGGCCTTCGCCACGCCGCCCGATCCCTTCTTGTCGCCGGCCTTCGACGCGCGCTAGCCCGGCTTGGCCTTGGCGTCCAGCTTCTTGGCGTCGTCTTTCGGCTCGGCCTTCTTCGCGGGTGCCTTGGCGGCTTTCTTGGAGGCGGTCTTCTTCGTGGTCGGCATCTTGGTATCTGCGGGGCTCTCGCCCAGGCCTAGCAGATTTCGAGGATTCAGGGCGCCGAGGTGCCGCCGCAGGTCGGATCGGGTCTTCGCGATCTCCTCGCGGATCTCGGACGGCGACGCGTCTACCTGGTCTTTCCCCTGACCCATTCCAGATCCTCCTTGAGCGTGGCGAGCGTCTCCCGCGGGATGAAGTCCACCCCGGAAAGCTTGCGCCCGCCCGCGCCCATGAGCCCGGCGCCGACCGCTCCCAGCAGGCCACCGACGAGGCCGTAGCAGCCCCAGAGCGGCACCCGACTGACGCGGTGGAGTCCGTGGACGAGGGCGAGGGAACCCAGGAGGCCGCCGGCGGCCGCGAGCCCCGCCCCGGCCGCCAGCGAGGTCACGGCCGGGACGGCCTCCGACGCGGTCTCCCTGATCTCGCCGCGGAGGAGATCCGCGTGCAGCTCGACGAGCCGCACGGCATCCCGCGCGACGGGTTCGATCCCGTCGGCCATTTTCGATGCGATGTCTTGCTCCAAGGTCGTGACCTCCCGCGGTATTGCGTCCCGTCGCCTGCATACGCAGAGCAAACCGTGCGCCGCCTGAGCAAGGCCCACTCCTTTCGCGCTCGCCGCGCGAAGGGATTGAGCCATCCCGACCGGCTGGATCAACCGCGGGGGCTGCTCCGATCACGCCGCGCGGCGGTTGGACCGGCCCGCGATGAAGGCCGAGCGCGCGGCGCGGGCCGAGAGAAATGTCGGAGAAGCCCGCGCGGCGGAAGATTCGTCGGCGAGTTGGGCGCGCGCGAGGAAAAGGTTGGGCGCGCGCGATCGCGACGACGGGCCGGCCCCGCGCGGAGGTCGGCCCGACGTGGTGATGGGGGCGGAAGTTCGGCCGGGGGGGCTTACTCGACGTCCAGGTCGGTCACGACGATGACTTCCAGGGTCCGCGGGCCGTGGACGCCCTCCACGCGGTTCAGCTCGATGTCGGAGGTGGCCGACGGGCCGGAGATGAACGTGATGGGGCGGTCGGGGGATTCGGCCGCGGACTGGAGCCGGGCGACGGCCTCGGGGACCAGGCCGACCACCTGGTCCTGGAAGACCACGCAGAGGTGGTAGTCGGGGACCAGCGTGATCGCGCGTCGGCCCTGGCCGGGCCCGCTGTCCAGGACGACGGTCCCGGTCTGGGCGATGCCCAGGGCCGAGCCGGTGAGGACGCCGTCGCTCCGGTCGAGTTGCTCGTTCGTCAGGCCGGGCTCGCGGATCAGCTCGACGCCCGGCGGGGCCCAGCCTTCGGGGATGTCGGCGGGGACGACCAGCCGGCGGACGTTCCGCTCCGCGCACGACTCGGCGATCGCGGCGGACAGGGCGTCGGGGCGGGCGATCTTGACCTTCGCCTTGTACTCCCTGACGCGCTCGATGAAGCGTTCGAGCCGCTCCCGCTCGGGCGACTCGTCGACCAGCAGGTAGTCGCGGGCGACGGCCACGTCCTCGGGCTTCTCGTCGGGGGGGACGTCCTTCAGGGCGGCCCGGATGCGGTTCAGGACGGTCTCGCGCGACGACGTCACGGCCGGGTCTCCTCGCGTGGGGGCTGCTTGGGGCGGACGGCGCGCTCTCGCTGGGCCCACCACTCGCGGAACGTCTGGGGGGCGATCGGGAAGACGTCGCGGACGGCCGTCCAGCCGCCGAGATATCCCGGCAGGCGCCGGATCATCCCTTCCCTCAGCATCAGCTTCTGGCCCTGCCGCCCGATGCGCTGCATCGCCCGGAAGCGGCGGGGGGACGTGAACACCTTCGCCAGCGCCCGCATCGCCACGTTCTCGGGGGCGAGGCGGCCGGTGATCGAATCCTGCTTGTGGCGGATGACCTCCCCGCGCAGGTGGACCAGCACCTCCGGGATGTTGATCTTGACCGGGCAGACCTCGTAGCAGGCCCCGCACAGCGTCGAGGCATAGGGGAGGGATCCGGCGTTCCCCACCCCCACGAGCTGCGGCGTGAGGATCGCGCCGATGGGGCCGGGGTAGACCGAGTTGTAGGCGTGGCCGCCGGTCCGCTCGTAGACGGGGCAGATGTTGAGGCAGGCCGAGCACCGGATGCACTGCAACGCCTGCCGGCCGACCTGGTCCCCGAGCACCTTGGACCGGCCGTCGTCCAGGAGGATCAGGTGGAACTCGTCCGGGCCGTCTCCCTTCGGAGCCAGGCCGGTCCAGAACGAGGTGTAGGGGTTCATCCGCTCGGCCGTGCTGGAGCGGGGCAGCGTCTGGAGGTAGACCTCCAGGTCGCGCCAGGTGGGGACCAGCTTCTCGATCCCCATGACCGAGACGAGCACCTTCGGGAGGGTCAGGCACATGCGGCCGTTCCCCTCGGATTCGACGATGCAGATGGTCCCGGTGTCGGCCACGCCGAAGTTCACGCCGCTGACCGCGACCGGGACGGTGAGGAACTTCTTGCGGAGGTGGGCCCGGGCCGCGGCGGCGAGCTGCCTCGGGTCGTCGCTCAGGCCCTCGGTGTTCTCCAGCGTGCGGCGGAAGATTTCGCGGATTTCGGCCCGGCTCTTGTGGATCGCCGGCACGAGGATGTGCGACGACCGCTCGTCGGCGAGTTGGATGATCAACTCGGCGAGGTCGGTCTCGTAGGCCCGGATCCCCTGGTGGGCGAGCGCCTCGTTGAGGCCGATCTCGTCCGTTGTCAGCGACTTGATCTTCACGACCTCGCTGGCGCCGTGAAACTTGACGATCCCGGCGACGATCCGGTTGGCGTCGTCGGCGTCGGCCGCCCAGTGGACGTGGCCGCCGACCCGTCGGACCGACTCCTCGAACTGGACGAGGTACTTGTCCAGGTGGCGGAGCGCGCGATCCTTGATCGCGCGGCCGGCCTCGCGGAGCCGCTCCCAGTCGGGCATCTCGGCGACGGCCTTCAGGCGCTTGCCGCGGATGGTCGTCGTGGCCTTGCCCATGTTGAAGCGGAGCTGGGCGTCGGCCAGCGAGAGCTTCGCCGCGTCCTGGAACGGCATGGCCGGCCGGCCGACGGGCAGGGGGGGGACGACCTCGCGCGACATCAGCTCGGCGTTGGTGGTCGGGTCGTGTCGGCTCATCGTCGGTCGTCCTTCCCGGCGTCGGCCGCCGCGGCGGCGACCCCGACGGCCGGCATGCCGTCCTCGGTCGAGGCCAGGATCTCGGCCAGGTGGATCGGGTTGACCCCCGTCCGCGAGCGGTGCAAGGCCCCGCCGATGTGCATCAGGCAGGAGTTGTCCGCCGAGGCGCAGTACTCGGCCCGGGTGTCCAGGATGCAGCGCACCTTGTCGGACAGCATGGCGATCGACGTGTCGGCGTTCTTGACGGCGAACGTCCCGCCGAAGCCGCAGCACTCGTCCGACAGGGGCAGGTCCACCAGGTCGATCCCGCGGACCTTGCGCAGCAGCCGCTGGGGGGCGTCGCCGATGTGGAGCATCCGCATCGAGTGGCAGGTGGTGTGGAACGTGACGCGATGGGGGAAGTACGCCCCCACGTCCTCGACCCCGAGGACGTTCACCAGGAACATGGCCAGCTCGTGGACGCGCGGGACGAGGTCGGCCACGTCGCGCCGGAGCGCCTCGTCGCCGTGCTCGGCGGCGATCTTGGGGTACATCTCGTGGACCATGCTGACGCAGGAGGCGGAGGGGGAGACCACGGCCTCGGCGTCGCGGAAGGTCTCGACGAAATGGCGGACCAGCGGCAGGCTCTCGCGGTGGTAGCCCGTGTTGTAGTGCATCTGCCCGCAGCATGTCTGGTCCATCGGGAACTCGACCTCGTGGCCGAGCCGTTCCAGCAGGGCGACCATCGCCTTGCCGGTGCCTGGGAACAGGGTGTCGTTGAAGCAGGTGATGAACAGCGAGACGCGCATGAACTACCCCCGATGGGACCGCGACGGCCTGGCGCCGGCGCGACTTGCGCCGCGGGGGGCCGGCGTTCGCCCCCCTCGGCAAGCGGACTGCCGCGATTCTATCGCGCCGACGGGGGGGGCGACAGGGAGCGGCCGGGTTCAGGCCTCGTCGGCGGGCTCGTCCTCGTCCCCCTCGGCCGGGGGGATCGGCTCGACGCGGACCTTGCGGATCCGGGTCGGGTCGGCCTTGAGGACGGTGAAACGGTGGCCGGCGACGTCCACCTGGTCCCCCGTCCGGGCGAGGCGGCCGAGCAGGTCGAGGATCAGGCCGCCGGTGGTCTCGGCGTCGGTCTCCGGGACCTCCACGCCGACGGCCTCCTCCAGCCGGTCGAGCGGGCAGGAGGCCTCGACCTCGAAGACGCCGCCGCCGAGGTCCGCGACCTCCGGGACCTCGCGGTCGAACTCGTCCTGGATCGGCCCGACCAGCTCCTCCAGCACGTTCTCCAGCGTGACCATGCCCACCACGCTGCCGTACTCGTCCAGCAGCATCGCCAGGTGGATCATGTTGCGCTGGAACTCCAGCAGCAGCTTGTCCAGGGGGAGGGTGACGGGGAGGTAGGGGGCCTTGCGGACGAGCTGCCGGAGGTCGACCCGGCCCCCCTGGGCTCCGCCGTTGCGGAAGACATCCTTGACGTGGATCATGCCGATCACCGTCGTCAGGTCGTCCTCGCAGAGGGGGTATCGCGTGTGCCCGGCCTGGCGGGCGACCCGGAGGTTCTCCTCGATCGGCCGCGAGAGGCTGAGGTAGACGATGTCCGGCCGGGGGATCATGATCCGCCGCGCCGTCTTGTACTCCAGCGCCAGGACGTTCTCGATCATCATCCGCTCGGTCCTGGTCAGCTGGCCGCCGGCGACGCTCTCGGCGAGGATGTGCCGCAGCTCCTCGTCGGTGTGGGCGATCTCCTCCGGGTTCGTCCCCCCCAGGCCCATGACCTTGAGCGTCAGGTTGCTGGCCGCGTTCAGCAGCCAGATGGCCGGCCAGAAGATGTAGGCCAGCAGCACCAGCGGCGGGGCCGTGATCAGGGTGACGACCCGGGGCGCCCGGATCGCCAGCGTTTTCGGCGCCTGCTCCCCCAGCGCCATGTGGAGGAAGGTGACGAACGTCAGCGAGATGATCGGGACCACCGCGATCGACAGCCCCCCCGCCGCGACGGGGGCGTGGGGGAGGCCGATCCAGGCCAGCGCGCGCTCGACGAGCGGGTTGATCCACTCGTCGATGGTCCGCCCCAGGGCCAGGCTCGCGACCGTGATCCCGATCTGCGAGGCCGACAGGTACAGATCCAGGTGGTCGAGCGCCTTGCTGGTCAGCTTCGCCGCCCAGTTCCCCTGCTCGGCGAGCTGCTCGATCTGGACGGTCCGCACCTTCACGAGCGCGAATTCGGCGGCCACGAAGTAGGCGTTGACGAGGATCAGGCCGGCGATGATCAGGAAGTGAGACGTTTCCATAAAAGGCCGGCGGGTCTCCTGGTCGGACAAGGTGGCGGGGCCGTCGCGACGGGGCCCGCCGGCGGTCGGCTGGAATTCTAACCGATCGAGCGCCGCGTGGCACTCTCGAATTCCCTCCCCCGAGACGGCTTGCGCCTTCCCGAAAACGGGAGGCGACGGCGGGGCGTATTTCTGGTAAAGTCCCGCGGCCGGTCGGACGACGCCCGCGTCCGGCCGCCGCCTCGGGGGATCGAGGCGGCCTGGCGAACGCTCATGGAGGAGTGCTCCGCATGGATGCCCATCGCGCCTGGTGGTCGCGCCGACTGGCGGCGGCCCTGGTCCTGTCGCTCGCCTCCCTGCCGTGCGGGGCCTCGGCCGCGACGTACCGGACGACGAACTTCGAGGTCACCGCCCCCACCCGCGAGGTCGCCCAGCAGGTCGGCGACCACGCCGAGGAATGCCGGCGGACGATCGCGCGGGCCTGGCTCGGCCGCGAGATGCCCGACTGGGCCGCCCCGTGCCCTATCCGGGTGAAGCTGACCGGCGGCGAGGCCGGCGGCGCGACGACGTTCGGCTTCGACCGTGGCCGCGTCACCGACCAGAGCATGATGGTGGAGGGCCGGCTCGACCGGATCCTCGCCTCGTCGCTGCCCCACGAGGTGACGCACACCATCTTCGCCGCCTTCTTCGGCGGGCCCATGCCCCGCTGGGCCGACGAGGGCGCGTCGCTGCTCAGCGAGGACGAGCGCGAGCTGACGCGCCACGACCAGATCGCCGCCGACCTCGTCGGCCGTCGCGGCGAGATCAAGCTCGCCGAGCTGTTCGTGATCGACGAGTACCCGAAGGATCTGATGGCGTTTTACGGCCAGGGCTACTCGGTCTCCCGATTCCTGATCGAGATCGGCGGCCGCCCCCGGTTCCTCCGCTTCGTCCGCGACGGCCTCCGCTCGGGCTGGGACGAGGCCACCTTCGAGCATTACGGCCTGACCGATGTCCACGAGCTGGACCGCGCCTGGCGGTCGTGGCATCGCGGCGTCCTCGCCGACCGTCGCACGCCCCCCTCCCACAACCCCGTCCTCGCCTTCGACGACGCCCCCCAGCCGATCGACTCCCCGCGACGCATCGCCCGACCGTGAGCCGGAAAGTTGGCTTCGTTCGTCGCGACGGTCTTTCGCGTGGCTGGCGATAAATTATCACGGCTACGGCGTTTGCACCGTTTTGACGTTGGCTTCGTTCGGCATTTTCGAATGCTCGATCGCGGGCTAACTTGCCTCGTCGTCGGGAGCTAGAACCCCGGACGGCGAGGCGTCGCGCCCGCGTTGCTCTCGCCTTGGCCGCCGCCAGGGCCAGCGACGACGAGTCTCCCGCGGGCTTCGCCCCGGTCGTTCCCACGAGTCGAATTGTCAAAGATCACGATCATCTCAACGGGGAAGGATCGCGCGAGGACGGCCGTCGATTTCATGATTCCGGTAATAGGACCCGGAATACCCCCTGGAAACCCCACGCCAGGCCTCGCGCCCTCGGACCGTGAACCTCCTCCCCCCTCGCGGGGGAGGAAAGACCGCGAAGCGGTCAGGAGAGGGGGATGGCGAGCACGGGCGCTGTTGGGATTCGACGGTCCGCCCTCATGGCCGCCGCGACCGACCCGCCCCTGTCCCGCGCTCGGGTCGCCCATCCCCGCCAGGCGTGAGGGCGTCATGATCTCCGAGTTCCTCCCGCGCCTCCGGACGCTCGCATCGGCCGATGGGGCGTGATACGATCCGCCGGTCATTCGGCCCGGGGAACCGGAGCGGGCCGATCCCATCGTAGCTCCCCGCGCCGGAGTGACTCGTCATGTGGATCGTGCTTTTGGCCATTGGACTCGCGGGGGTCGCGGCGGACGACGGGGCGACGCGGCTCTTCGACGGCGCGACCCTGGACGGCTGGGTCGCGGAGGGGGCGTCGGAGACGGTGATCGACGGCGTGAACGCCCCCGTGTGGGTCGTCGAGGACGGCCAGATCGTCTGCCGCGGCAAGGGGTTCGGCTTCCTGCGCTACAAGGAGCGGGAGTTCGACGACTTCACGTTCCACGTCGAGTTCCGCATGCTGGCCCCGAAGTGCAATAGCGGCATCGGCTTCCGAACCACGGCGTTCGACCCGGCCGATTCCCGCGGCACGCGTCCCTCGTTCTACTCGTACGAGATCCAGCTCATCGACGACGCGGGCCAGCCGCCGAATCCGCACAGCTCGGGTTCGCTCTACCGCTACATGGCCCCGCGCGAGAACGCCATGAAGCCGGTCGGCGAATGGAACACCATCGAGGTGACGTGCCAGGGCTCGCGTGTCCGGGTGGTGCTCAACGGCAAGACGCTCCACGACATCGACCAGGTCCAGGTCGACGCGCTCAAGACGAAGCCCCTCCGCGGCTACGTTTGTCTTCAGAACCACGGCGGCCAGATCGCGTTCCGCTCGGTCGAGATCCGCGAGCCAGACCGCGAGACCGCTACGAAGTGACACCGCCGTCGTCTTTCCAACCCGGCCATCCGACGGCCTACCCGACGTGCCGTAGGTTCGATCGAGATTGAGACATGGACGCAGCGACTTTCGTCCAAGCCAAGTTCATCTCGAATGACCCCATCTATTTGCTCGTGCCGGTATTGTGGTTGGCCATGAGCGTTGTCAACTACTTTCTCTTCGACGCCGGGAAGGACGCGGCCTCCAAACGGAAATGTTATCCTCAATCCGTCCGGCTCAACGCCGTCTTCTTCGTCGTTGTCGTCACGGTATTCACCGTCAGGGAGAATGGGCCCCTCGTCGGACTTTGGATGCTGGTCATCCTCGTGCCCGGGACGCTCATGATCTCGTCGATGATTCTCCATTCCACGAAGTTCTGCGACCAGTGTGATTCCCTCGTTCGCTCCCAGTACGGGTCCACCGCCCCGGTGACCTGCCAAAACTGCGGCGCGTTGCTCGGTGAATGTCCCGACCTGCCCGACGAATTGTAGTCGGCCTCCTCGCGCGGCTCGACGTCGAGCCGGGCCGCGGGGGATAGGGTCGGAGAAAAGGCGTGAAACGATCGCGGGTCCTCCACGACCACCCCGAGCCCTCCGGGGGACCGGGGCGCCGCTCGCCGCGAGCACCATGCGCCGCGGGCTGGCACACGACGAGTTGCTCGCCGCCGGATAGGTCTTGTCCCAGTCTCTGGTAGGCGTCGGTTGTACCGGGGATCGTGCGCCAGGACGTTACGGCGCATCCGAACCGTCAGCCCCGCTTGCGGCAGACGTAAACCTGGGCAAGGTCGTCGTCGGAGACGGGGCCGAAGCGGACCTCGGTCTCGAAGCCGGCGCGTTCCAGGATCTCCGGGAAGTCCGCGCCGATCTCGGTGAAGACGCGATAGCCCACGTCGCCGCCGGGGTGCATGATCGGGGTCGCCAGGTCCACGATCGAGCCGTCTCTGTCGAGACGCGCCCGCGGATACGTCCGCGGCACGACGGGGGAGACCGGGACCGTGAAGACATGCAGGCCCCCCGGGACCAGCACGCGGCGGATCTCCGCCAGCGCGGTCGCGAGGTCGGGGACGTGCTCCAAGGTCTCGGAAGTGAGCACCAGGTCGAACCGCTCGTCCTCGTACGTCAGCCCCATCAGGCTCTCGTGGCGGACGCCCCCGACGTGGCTGCCGGGGCGGGCGTTGGGGAAGAACTCCGACGGGTGGAATCGGGCCAGGTTCCCGAGCGTCTCGTGGACTCCGTCGATCCGGTTGATCTCGGCGATCCGCAGGTCGCCCGCCTCGGCGCCCCTCGTCCACGAGCGGAGATCCGGCGCGCGGACGCCCGCGATGGGGTAGAGGTCGAGGATGACGTCGGCGAGCCGTCGCGCCCGCAGCTTCGACCCGCAGCCGGCGCAATCGCACGATTCCTTCCGCGCCAGGGCGCGCGCCTGACGCTCCGTGAGCCCCCAGAGCGCGACCAGCCGGGGAGGGACCACGCGGCGGCGGTAGAGCATCAGCCGGCGCTCGCCGCAGACCGAGCAGCGCTCGACCCGGCGGCTCATCAGGGCCGACGCGCGGTCGCGCGCGAACCAGCCCGCGCGATGGGCCTCGTTCCAGGCCCGGATCAGGGGACGCTTGATCAGGGGTGGCAGGGGAATTTTGCTCATGTTCCGATCGGTTGAGGGGGGCGCGTGGGCTTGACCGGACCGGCCGTCGCCGATTAGGATCGATTCATGCGTCCGCGAGGATGAGGCGCGCGCCGACCTCGGAATTTGACGACAAATTAGGGCGAGGATCAATGGCCTACGCGACGACCGTCCAGCGGCACAAGACGAAGGAGATCGGCATCGGCGACGCGCCGGTCGGGGGGGACAACCCGATCCTGGTGCAGTCGATGACGACGACCAACACCTTCGACGCCGAGGCCACCCTGGCCCAGATCCGCCGGCTGGAGGAGGCCGGGTGCGAGGTCGTCCGCGTCACCGTCCCCAAGAAGGAGGACGTGGAGGGGGTTAAGGCGATCCGGGACCACATCAAGATCCCGCTGATCGCCGACATCCACTTCGACTACAGGATGGCCCTGGCCTGCCTGGAGGCGCGGACCCCGTCCGGCCGCCGCGCCGTCGACAAGATCCGGATCAACCCGGGGAACATCGGCGGCGAGGAGCGGTTCAAGGAGGTCGTCCGCAAGGCCCGCGACGCCGGCGTTCCGATGCGGATCGGCGTCAACTCCGGGAGCCTGGAGAAGGACCTGGTCGAGAAGTACGGCTTCCCCTGCCCGGAGGCCATGGTCGAGAGCGCGCTGCGGCACATCGAGACGGCCGAGTCGCTGGGCTACAAGCAGATGATCGTCAGCCTGAAGGCCAGCCACGTCCCGACGGCCGTCGCCTGCTACGCCGAGTACGCCGCCAAGGCGGACTACCCCACCCACGTCGGCATCACCGAGGCCGGCTCGCGCGAGTACGGCACGCTCAAGAGCGCCGCGGGGATCGGGGCGATCCTGCTGCGGGGGATCGGGGACACCATCCGGGTCTCGCTCCTGGGCGACCCGGTGCCGGAGATCGACGCCGGGTTCGACATCCTCCGCGCCTGCGACCGCCGCGTCACCAAGCCCGAGGTCGTCGCCTGCCCGACCTGCGGCCGGCTCGACATCGACCTGGAGCGCATCGTCGCCGAGGTCGAGGAGCGGATGAAGGGGCTGTCCAACCCCCTCCGCATCAGCATCCTCGGCTGCCTGGTCAACGGCTTCGGCGAGGCCAAGGAGGCCGACATCGGCATCGCCGCCGGTTCGGGCAAGGGGGTCATCTTCAAGCGAGGCGTCCCCATCCGGCAGGTCAAGGAGGCCGAGATGGTCGAGGCCTTGCTGCAAGAGGTCCAGCGGTTCGACGAGTACGTCCCGCCCCTCGCCTCCTTCGTCGAGAAGGAGAAGCAGCGCCAGGCGAAATCCGTCGCCGGGCTGACGGTCATCGGCTGAGCGGCCGTCCGCCGCGTCAGTCGCGCCCGACGCCCGGGGCGTCGGGCGCGCGCCCGGCCGGGGCGGGCACCTCGATCGACTTGACGTTCCTGGCCCGGATCAGGCTCCGACGGCCGTCCTGATGCTCGACGACGAGCATCTCCCGCAACTGGACGGGGGCCCCCTGGTCGACGACGTCCAGGAGCGTCCCGAGCACGCGGACGTCCGACATCACGGCGCGGTCCACCATGTGGATGGTGACCCGCAGCCGGGGGTCGAGGACGCCGCGCGCGTCGAGCCGCCGGATCGGCCCGGGGTCGCCACGTCCCAGGCGATCGAGAAGCTTGAAGAACAGCGTCAGCACGACGACCACCAGGATGATCGCGCCGGCGACGCTGAGGCAGGCGATGAGGACTTCCATCCGGGCGTCCCTCCTTGTGGGTCAGAGGACGCCGACTGTCGCCCATCTCGCCCGACGAGGCGCATGAAGAAGGGGGGCCGGGGCCCCCCTTGACTTCAAGCGGTCGCGACGGCCGCGCGGGCGGTCACTTCGGGATGATCGGCGAGAGGGCCCCGACGGGGTCGGGCTTCTTCTTGACGGCGCCGCCGGACGAGGGGATGCCGCTGCTCGCGGATTCCGATGTCGTGGGCGGGGGCGCGGCCGACGTGTCGATGACGGGCGGCTGCCCGTCGCTCGTCTCTCCCGAGCAGCCGACGAGGAAGGCCGCGAGGGCGCAGGGCACCACGAGGCGCAAGGCGTTCGATTTCATGGACGTTACTCCAGGCGCGGGGCTGTATGGGCGGGACGCCCGTCGGACGTCGGCGATGACGCGACGGCGAGGAGGACGGGCGTCGTTGTCATGCGGAATCAGCCCGGGGATCAGAGGGAGTCGGAGCTGATGACCTCGCCGCCGGCCCGGGTGCCGAGCGCCCACCAGGCCTCGAAGCCGACCGAGTCCTTGATGAACCGCACCGAACCGTCCGCCATGCCGACGTTCACGCCGCCGGAGTGGTTGCTGTTCGGCGGGACCGCCGCCGACGGGCCGCCCCAGTACGTGTTGTCGACGGCGCAGGCGACGCTGTTCGGCGGGCCGAAGTGGGTGTAGGTGTTGATCGCCGAGTAGGCCGGGTAGGACTTCGTCCAGCTCAGCCCGGAGATGCTCGACGTCGCGACCGACGTCGACGGGATGTTGCGGCAGGCGGCGAGGAACGCGATGGCCGCGGCCCGGTCGCCCGTGTCGTGCGGGGTCGTCCCGCTGGGGTTGAACATCCCGCGCTTCCCGGAGACCGTCCCCGCGCGCATCATCGACAGGCCGTTGGGGTTGCCGAAGAGCTTCTCGCTGAAGAGGGCGGTGTTCGACGAGCCGTCGGTGATCGCCGAGAACGAGACCGGGGCGCCGCTACCGTAACCGGAACCCACGGTCACCGGGATGCTCGCGTTGTTCGGGACGATGATCCCCGAGAACGTCCCCAGGATTCCGGGGCCGCCGAGGTTTCCGTAGTAGTTCATCGTGCCCCAGCCCGGGTCGGGATGCTGGGTCAGGCTCTCCGACGGGCAGAGGAAGGTGGCGATCTGCGCCCGGCCGACGGTGGAGTTGACCCAGCCGTTGCCGGTGGTGCAGGGGGTGTCGTAGTCGGCCCCGCCGGTGGAGAAGTAGAAGTTGTAGTTGTCGTACATGGCCCGCTGCTCCAGGCCCGGCAGGATCGCCAGCGGCCACGACAGCGACCAGCCGCACGCCGAGTCGGCGACGTGGGGATACATGTCCTTGAACGGGAAGCACTGGTTCTGGTCGGCTTAGTTGTGGACCGCCAGGCCGAGCTGCTTGAGGTTGTTGACGCACTGCGAGCGGCGGGCGGCCTCGCGGGCCGCCTGGACGGCCGGCAGGAGGAGGGCGATGAGGACGGCGATGATCGCGATCACCACCAGCAGCTCGATCAGCGTGAAGCCAGCGCGGGACGAATCCCGTCTTGATCCGGTTGACATGGACCGACTCCGAATGAGAGTAAGGTGGGATGAACGGGCCCGGATACGGCCGCGGGGCCGGCGCGGGGAGAGTGGCGCGGGGGCGGGTTCAGGCAGGGTCGCGGCGGGATGCCGCCGCCTACGACTCAATTAAGACCAACGACTTAGGATAGTGCATCGGCCGTGGGATCTTCAAGGGAGGCCCCGAAATTATTAGGAATACCTAAGATATGGCGGATTGATGACTTAATGCATGCGTGGCGCCGCGCGGTCCGGCGGGCGACGCGCATGAAGAAGGGGGGCCGGGGCCCCCCTTCGATGGATTCGGGTTGTCGGACTCGGCGCCGGGGCCGGGTCAGTCGCCGACGGTGGCGAGCTCGGGGCCCTTGGCCTCCTCGCCCTTCTTGACGGCCTCGAACTTGAGCTTGCGGGATTCGTTCTCCCCCTCGATGTCGACGTTGATGAGATCCTTGCCGGCGAAGCTCCCGCGAAGGATCTCCTCCGACATCGGGTTCTCGATCATGTTCTCGATGGCGCGGCGGAGGGGACGGGCGCCGTAGTCGGGGTTGTAGCCCTTGGCGATGATGAGGTCCTTGGCGGCGTCGGTCAGGGCCAGCTCCAGGCCGCGATCGGCCATGCGGCCGCGGATCTTGGACAGCTCGATGTCGACGATCCGCTTGAGGTCGGGCTGGGTCAGCGAGTGGAAGACGATGACGTCGTCCAGCCGGTTGAGGAACTCGGGGCGGAAGTACTTCTCGATGGCGACCTTCAGCCGCTCCTTCATCTCCTCGTAGCTGCCCGCCTCGTCGCGGCCGCGGTCGAACCCGAAGATGTTCGAGGTCGACGTCGCCTCCGCGCCGGCGTTCGTCGTCATGATGATGATGGTGTTCTTGAAGTCGACGTTGCGGCCGAAGCTGTCGGTCAGCCGGCCTTCCTCCATGATCTGGAGGAGCATGTTGTAGACGTCGGGGTGGGCCTTCTCGATCTCGTCGAGGAGGACGACGGCGTAGGGACGCCGGCGGATCTTCTCGGTGAGCTGGCCCCCCTCCTCGTAGCCGCCGTAGCCCGGCGGGGCGCCGATCAGCCGCGCGACGTTGTGCTTCGCCATGTACTCCGACATGTCGATCTGGATCAGCGCGTCGGCGTCGCCGAACATGAACTCGGCCAGCGCCTTGGCCAGGTGGGTCTTGCCGACGCCCGTGGGGCCGGCGAAGACGAAGCTGCCGATGGGGCGCTTGGGGTCCTTGAGGCCGGCGCGGCTGCGGCGGACGGCCTCGCTGATCCGCTTGATCGCCTCGACCTGGGAGATGACCTTCTTCTGGATCTCCTCCTCCATGCGGAGCAGGCGGGCGGTCTCCTCGGTCTCCAGGCGCGTCAGCGGGATGCCGGTCATCTTGGAGACGACCTCGGCGACCACCTCCTCGTCGACCGTGCCGTCGATCTCCTTGGAGCGCTCGCGCCACTCGCGGGTGATCGTCTCCTTCTTCTTCTTGAGCTTGTCGGCCTGGTCGCGCAGCGCCGCGGCGCGTTCGAAGTCCTGGTTGGCGACGGCCTCTTCCTTGTCCTGGTTGAGCCGCTCGATCTGCTCGTCCAGCTCCTTGAGGTCGGGGGGCCGGGTCATGGCCTTGAGGCGGACGCGGGCGCCGGCCTCGTCGATGACGTCGATCGCCTTGTCCGGCAGGCAGCGGCCGGTGATGTAGCGGTCGGACATCTCGACCGACGCCTCGAGGGCGTCGTCGGTGATCTGGACGCGGTGGTGGGCCTCGTAGCGGTCGCGGAGGCCGCGGAGGATCTCCAGGGCCTCGTTGCGGCTGGGGGGCTCGACCACGATGGTCTGGAATCGCCGCTCCAGCGCCCCGTCCTTCTCGATGTACTTGCGGTACTCGTCGAGGGTGGTGGCGCCGATGCACTGGACCTCGCCGCGGGCCAGGGCCGGCTTCAGGACGTTGGAGGCGTCGATGGCGCCCTCGGCTCCGCCGGCGCCGACGAGCGTGTGCAGCTCGTCGATGAACAGGATGGTGTTCTTGGCGCGGCGGACCTCGTTCATGACCGCCTTGATGCGCTCCTCGAACTGGCCGCGGTACTTCGTCCCGGCGACCATCATCGCCAGGTCGAGCACGACGATGCGGCGGTCTCGCAGCAGCTCCGGGACGTTGCCGTCGACGATGAGCTGGGCGAGCCCCTCCACGATGGCCGTCTTGCCGACGCCCGCCTCGCCGAGGAGGACCGGGTTGTTCTTGGTGCGGCGCGACAGCACCTGGATCACGCGCTCGATTTCATTCTGGCGGCCGATGACCGGATCGAGCTTGGTCTGCCGAGCCAGATCGGTCAGGTCGCGTCCGAACGAGTCCAAGGCGGGGGTCTTGGACTTGTTCCCCTTTTGCGTGGCGCCTCGCTCCCCCCCCTCGCCGCCAGCGTCCATCCCGTGACCGAGCAAGTTCAGCACCTCCTCGCGCACTTCTTCGAGCTTCAGGTTCAGGTTCATCAGGACCTGGGCGGCGACCCCCTCCTGCTCGCGCAACAGGCCGAGCAGCAGGTGTTCGGTGCCGACGTAGTTGTGATTCAGGTTGCGGGCTTCCTCGATCGCGTATTCGATGACCTTCTTGGCCCGGGGGGTCTGGGGGAGCTTCCCCATCGTGACCATCTCGGGGCCGGCCTGGACGATCTTCTCGACCTCGTTGCGGATCTTCCGGAGGTCGACGTCCAGGTTCCGCAGGACGTTCGCGGCGACCCCGCTCCCCTCCTTGATGAGCCCCAGCAGGACGTGTTCCGTGCCGACGTACTCGTGATTGAAGCGCTGGGCCTCTTGGTTGGCCAGTTGCATCACCTTGCGAGCACGATCGGTGAAGCGTTCAAACATTCAGTCTTCTCCGATCCGACGTTCTGGGCGGCGACGGGCCGATCCACCCCGTCGAGGCGACGAGCCTTCTTCATCTTGCATTGTACACCCGCGAACCGCGTTCCGTAAAAGGGGCGCGGCGGACGCGATCCGTCCTCGTCGGCTCGGCGCGCCCCACGCCGCCCGGCGCGGGGCCCGGTCGGTCAGGCCTCGGGGCGGTCCAGCGCGGCGAGGGCCCGCTCGACCTCCCACCGCCATTTCGCGCCGCCGTCCTGCTCCAGGCACTGGCGATACGCCTTGCGGGCCAGGTCGGGCCGATGGGTCCGGACGTGGATCGCGCCCAGCTGCATCAGGGCGTCGGAGTCGCGGTCGTCCATGGCCAGGATCCGCTCGATCCGCTTCCGGGCCTCGTTCCACCGGCCCTGGAGATACGCCTCCATGGCCTCGCGATAGAGCCGGTCGATCTCCTGGCGGTGGCGGTCGGGGTGGCAAAGCCAGACCCACCACGCGGTGTAGGCGAAGGCCGCCCACCAGGTCAGCACGGCGGCGGCGGCGAAGAAGTCGGCCGAGCCGGGGGCGAAGGCCTCCGCCCACACCCATCGCGACGCGATCGCCAGGTTCACGGCCCCGGCGAAGAACCCCGCGAGAAGCAGACCGAACACCTCCTGGCCCGTCCAGATCTGCGGCAGACCCGGCCAGAAACACAGCAGCCCGATCCAAGCGCGTCTGGGCACGGTCGGCTCCTCCTGGGTTTCACGCGCCTCGGCGACGAGGCCCGACACATCCTGATTGTATGTTCCGTTCCGCCCCGAATCAACAATTCGGGCCGCCCTCGCCCCGCGACGAGGCCCCGGCTTCGGGGGCTTCGGGCGGGGCCTGTCGGTGTGATCGGGCCGGGGGACATCGGGTTATCAGGCGATCCGGGGCGTCGGGCTCGACGCGGGCGAAACGACCGGCGCGACCGTCAGGGTCAGCGTAGGAGCTTCTCGCGAAGCTCGCGACCCAGGAGCTTCAACTTCTCCTTGTCCGGCGGCGCGACGATCCGGTCCAGCGCCGATCCCGTCCCCGGCGCGTGGCCCAGGACGCTCACCTGGAGGTCGTCCACGGTGCCGTGGAGCTGCAGGCTGCTGAGCGCGGCGACGTCCAGGTCCAGCTCGGCCAGGATCTGGCGGGCCTTGGGCGGGACCCTGTCGGCGATGCCGTCCAGGCTCATGCGATAGTCGAGGTTGCCGTCGAAGTCGGTCCAGCCGGCGATGATCAGCGGGGCCTTGGCGATGTTCAGGGCGAGTCGCTGGGTGTGGACGCGGCCGTCCTTCACGGCGACGTCGGTGCGGAGCGACCCGACGCGGCCGCGCGACGGCAAGGGGACGGACTTCTCGACCTCGGAGAGCAACTCGGAGCCGTCGAGCTGGATCGGGTCGATCAGGATGCGACCGTGGCCGACGAGCGTCTGGCGCAGCAGCTCGCGGGTCTCGCCGTCGCCGCGGAGGTACATCTCCATCGTGACGTCGCCGCGCACCTTCGGCGTCGCCCCGGCGAGGACCGGGACGAGGTATCGCAGGAACGCCATGCCGTCGTCCAGGACGACGCTGTCGGCCCAGAGCCGGCCCTCGAAGACGGGCCGGCCGGGGACGCGGAGGAGCGAGCCGGAGAACTGGAATTCGCCCTCGTTGACCTCGCCGCTCATCGTGCCGGCGATGGTCCGGCCTTCCTCCCAGGTCCCCTCGCCGTTGACGTTCTCCAGGAAGACGTCGGTCCGGGTGGGCTCGTCGATGACGCGGATCCGGGCCCGCTTGACGACGATCTGGAGGTTGGTCGGCCCGCTCCCCTTCGGCTCGGCGGACTCGGTGGGCTCGACGGCCTCGCCCGAGTGGACCAGGTCGGCCAGCTCGAACGTGCCGTCCTCGCGGCGGCGGACCCGGAGGTCGAGGCCGTCCACGTCGAGCGCGGTCGCGTCGAGGCTCCCGGTGATGATCTGGAAGACGCCGACGTCCAGGTGGACCTTCTCGGCGACGAGCCACGGGTCGTCGGCCGACTCCGGCGCGCCGATCCTCAGGTTCTTGAGGTCGATCCCGCCGGTGAAGCAGACGGCGAGCGAATCCAGGTCGACCGAGCGCCCGCTCGATCGCTCCAGCGCCGCGGCGACGTGCTTTCGCGCCCAGTTCGTCGGCGCGACGAGGACGATCAGGCACCAGAGCAGCGCCGGCGTCGCGACGACCCCGATCGGGACCAGCAGGAGCCGGCGGAACCAGCGGCATTTCATCGGAATCCCTCCCGAGCACCCGAAGGGCCCGGCCCTCCCCGGCCGTCCTGGCCGGCGCGACGGTCGCGACGACGACCCGCGGCACGCCGCCGATCGACCGCGAACCATAAGCGAATCGCCCCGACCCTGCAAGAACACTTCAAGGGCCGGTTCCGGCTCCGGGGTCAGCGGGGGTCCGTCGGCCCGGTTTCCGCCTCGTCCTCGTCGTCCGCCAGGTCCTCGCCCTCCTCGACGGAGTCCCCCGTGTAGACCGGCTTGCCGATAGCGGCCTCGATCAGCGCGAGGAGCCGCCGCTGCCGGTCCTCCATGAACTCCTCGAACGAATCGGACCGGAGGAGGTCCGGGTCGATGAGGTGGGATCGGAGATAGGCGTCCAGCCGGCTCCGCTCGATGGGTGGGGTGTTCGCGTTCCCCGCCTCGAGCTTCGCCAGGTACGCGGACGGGGCGGCCCCGCCGACGATGCGGTTGGTGCGGTAGGAGAGGGGCGTCTTGTTGATGATCGAGTCGTACACCGCCGGCTTGATGCCGCGTCGAGTGCACCAGTCCCGCGGGAAGACGTGGTGGATGTCGACGTTCTCGCCGAAGAACACAGTGTGGTCGAAAGCCTGGCCGGAGCGCCAGTCCAATGCCCCCTCCTTCATCAGGAGAGCGTTCATCCCCTTGTAGGCGGCGGAGAGGCGCATCCGCATGGTCTTCAGCCGGTCGGCGCGGAACATCGTCTCGCTGACGGTCGACGGCTCGGGGCCCCCGGCGAGCCAGGCGGGGACTTCCAGGAAATCGCGGGCGTTGCGCGTCTCGACGGACGAGCCGTACAGCTCGCCGAAGACGCCGTTCCAGTACCACCGCACTAGCTTGGCGCGGTTCGCCTGGTGCTCCCAGGCGTCGCCGATGTCGGCCAGGATCGCGGCCAGCGGCACGATCTGCGACTGATAGGGGAGGTCGAAGATCTGATAGACGCGAAGTTGATGGAGGAACTTGGCCGCCTTCCCGAAGCCTTCTTCCACCTGGCGTTCGTACCGCTTGTAGGCGGCGAGGGGGAGGTTCAGCAACGCCTGGCGATTCCCCGAGACGGCGGGCAATTCCTTGCCCTGCTTCCCGGCCGCCTCGGCCGCGTTCCTGCGGTCCCTGGTGTGGAACAGCGAGACGGCGTGCAGGAAGTCAGTGTTCGAGACGCCGGCGATGATCCCGGACTCCTGCCCCGGGAAGTGGAGCGTCCCGCGGAGTCGGGCGTGGCGGCCGGGCGTGACGCCGTCGCCGTACCAATCCTTCCGCAGTTCGTATCCCGACGAGGCGTAAGTGGCCGTGACGAGTTCGAAGGCGTCGAGCGGTTTCCCCCCGGTGTTGACCTTCTCGAACACGACGCACACGGCTTCCTTGGGCGTCGCCCGATCCAGCGTGATGACCGGGACCTTGTAGCGCTTGAAGTTCTCCAGGACGTCACGCTTGAAATCCCGGAACTCGCGTCGGACGCCTTCGTGGGCGTCTCCACGCCAATGCTCATGGAAGCCGTCCTGCCATTCGTCCCATTCGAAGACGCGGGTGACAGGGAACATCAAGTTTTCATATTCCAGCGCGGGCGTCGACAGATCCAGGATGGTGTCCCGGCCGAAGTCCTCGCGGACACGCCGGTCCTCGGGCAGTCCGACCACGGCGTCCTCGCGGTCGGATGCCGGGTCCATGGCCTTTCGGATGTCGATATAGAACCACCGCTTGACCTTCTTCTTCTTCGGCGTAATCGTCTCGACGACCTGGTCGCGCAGGCTGACCTGATACAGCGAGGTCATCCGCTGTTGCCCGTCCAGGAGCAGGTATTCCGCCCGGCGCGCCCCCGCCTCGATGGGGGCGCCCTCGATCGGCCGGGGCTTGAACTCGGCGTCTCCGCCCGTCTCCAGCGTCATCAGGGCCCCGATCGGGAAAGCCCTGGAGACCGACGCGATCAAACTGCGGATGCGCTCCTCGTCCCACACCCAGCTGCGTTGAAAGTCCGGGAGTTGGAGGTCGCCGCGATGGCACTCGTCCAGGAGTTCGTGGAGGTCGACGGGGTTGGTCTTGAATGTCGAACCAGCCATGGAGCCATACCCTCGCCAGTCTTGCGGCACGGACATGTCGACGTGCATCAAGTATAGCCCGCGGGCCCGCAAACTCCCATGAGATGGCGATCTTGTCATCTTAACCAGGCATGTCCTTGCCGTCGAAAACGGTGTCGGCGAGGGAGCGGATTCTGCCGGGGTTGATGGGGGAGGTGACGACGATGGCGACCAGGTCTTCGCCTGGAGCCTGAAGGTTGCCGATCGATCGGTGATCGCCGAGGCGGGAAACCGAGACGGTGCCGGCGGGGACGGGGCGCGACAGGGTCGGGGCCAATCGGCCGCACGGGGTGTCCGCGAAGTCGATCTCCGTCGCGGTGCCCTCCACCACCAGGAGGACGCGCGCGGCGTCTCCCTGTTCCAGGATCGGGCCGAACTCGCCGGATCGCCAGGCCAGGACGTCGACGGCGAAGTGGCTCGATTCGTGGATGCGCGTGGTCCGGCCGCCGGCCTCGGGGGCGCGGGCGGCCTCGCCGAGCGTGGCGCGGTCGACCCGCAGGGCGACCAGGCCGCGACGGATTAGTGCCTCCGGGAGCGGGGCGTCCAGGCGAGTCCAGCGATCGAGGGTCGCGCGGAGCGACTCGCCGGCAAACGGGCCGTCGTGGTGGGGAGGCGGATCATGGGCGGGCACCTCGACGTGGGGGCCCCGCGCGTGCTCGGGGGCCGCCTTCGGCTCGCCGCCGCTGAAGAGTCGACGGAAGCGTTTCGAATGAGATCCGCGCTGGCGATTCACTCGATCGGCCCTCCCTGGCCCGGAACGGTGATTGATGGCCGCGAGATCGTATCTATGGTCGTCGATCCGTGCAAGGCGGAACGGCGGCCCGTTCGGCCGCGACTCCGAATTCGTCCGGGTGGGAGTCCGTCACGGCTCCCGATCTCTCAGGGCCCGCCCGAGGACGCCCCGCCGCTCCGCTTCGCCTCCTCCCATTCCATCAGCTCCTGGAGGCTCGGATGCGGCGGCTCCTCCGGGGCCGGGGGCATCGGCTCCGACGGAATCGCCGCGCCTCTCAGGTATCTCGCTTCAAGGTCGGCGTAATGCTTCACCCGCGCGGCATGCCAATCCCTCAACGGGCCGGGCTCCTGGTTGCCGAGGTCGGCCTCCGAGGACAGCCGATTGGCGGCGGCCAACTCCGCCAGGCGAAGGCGATCCGAGCGGATCTGACGCATGCGCGACTGCGCCTGGAAAAGGTTCACCACCCCGCCGGCGACGGCGAGCGCGACGACCAGGATCAAGATGGCCCGGGTCGAGACCCACGGCTTCCGCTGCTCGGTCATAAGGTGCTCCGGGAGGCGAATCGGTCGGGCGGGATGTTCGGCCAGCGTCCTCCAGGCTATCGGAGCCGCCTTCCACGACAAGGTCTCGGTGGCGAACGCAAACAAGGTCGCGCTCCGGGCTGTTGCGGGGCCGCGCGGGATGCGACAGAATCGGACGCGTCGGGCCGATCAGCACGTCACGAGTCCCCACGGGGCAGCCGACCATGATTCCACGCGCGCGTCTCGTCCTGTGCGTCGTCGCGACGATGGGCCTCCTGTCTCAAGGTCGCGCGGACGACCTGCCGGTCTACGCCGACGTCGAGTTCCAGCCGCTGGCGGCGCAAGCGCGTCGGGTCGCGCAGGCGCTGGAGATGCTGGGCGAGCCGCTTGGTGAGGAAGATCGGGCCAGGCTCGACGCGGTGATCGGGGCGGCCGACGAGGCCTCGGGCGTGGCGGCGATCCAGGAGATCCTGGACGCGCGCTGCCTGGCGGGCGTGGAGATCAACCCGGAGAGCCGCGTGAAGTCGGCCCCCGGCCCGGCCGCCCCGGTGCTGGTCCAGGGGGGCTGGAGCGTCTTCCTGGTGAAGGTCCGCAACGAGGCCGGCGTGACGGCGCGGCTGCTCGTGGAGAGCCCCAACGCGGCCCCCATGCACAAGCAGTCGACCGGGGCGGCCGAGCCGGAGGCGACGATCGGCAAGGCGGACGTGGTCGAGCGATGGTGCGACGTCGCCATGCACGACGAACGGCCGATGGTCCGACGACTTTCGGGCCTGCCGGTCGAGTATCGCGTCATCCAGATCGCCTCGCGCGACGCCGGGCGTCGCGAGGCCAAGCTGACGTTCGGCGTGGGGCAGGGGAGCCAGGATCTCGGCTTCCGCAGCGACCTGGACGTGCTGTTCACCGTCGCGCCGGCGGTGGCCGTAACGCTGGGGGTCCGCGACGTCGACGATCGGCCGACGACCGCGTCGTTCGTCATCCGCGACCGCCTCGGCCGGGTTTATCCCTCGCTCAGCCGCCGCCTCGCCCCCGACTTCTTCTTCCACGCGCAAGTCTACCGGGCCGACGGCGAGACCGTCCTCCTCCCCGCCGGCGAGTACGAGATCGAGTACACCCGCGGCCCCGAGTATCGCGTCCAAAAGCGGGCCGTGACCGTGCCGGCCGGGCCCACCCATCGCGAGGACTTCAAGCTGGAGCGCTGGATTCACCTGGCGGCCATGGGCTGGTACTCGGGCGACCACCACGTCCACGCCGCCGGCTGCGCCCATTACGAGAGCCCGACCGAGGGGGTGCGGCCGGAGGACATGTGGCGGCACATCGTCGGCGAGGACCTGGACGTCGGCTGCGTGCTGAGCTGGGGCCCGTGCTGGTACGCCCAGAAGGAGTTCTTCGGCGGCAAGGTCCACGAGCTGTCCACGGCCGAGAACCTCATGCGATACGACGTGGAGGTCTCCGGCTTCCCGTCGTCGCACGCCGGGCATCTCAGCCTGCTGAGGCTGACCGAGGACGACTATCCCGGCACGACCCGCATCGAGGAATGGCCGAGCTGGGATCTGCCGGTCCTGAAATGGGCCAAGGAGCAGGGGGGCGTGGCGGGCTTCTCCCACACCGGCTGGGGCCTGAGGACCGAGTCGAACGCGATCCCGACCGACGAGATCCCGCCGTTCGACGGCATCGGCGCCAACGAGTACATCGTCGACGTGGTCCACGACGCGGTCGACTTCATCTCGACCGTCGACACGCCGATCCCCTGGGAGTTGAACATCTGGTATCACACCCTGAACTGTGGATACCGCACGCGCGTCAGCGGCGAGACCGACTTCCCCTGCATCTACGGCGAGCGTGTCGGCCTCGGGCGGTCGTACGTCAAGCTCGACGGGAAGCTCGACTTCGACGCCTGGGTCCGGGGGATCAAGGAGGGCCGCTCCTACGTCTCCGACGGCCGCAGTCACCTGATCGACCTGCGGGTTGACGACCTAGCGATGGGCGAGGAGGGGAGCGAGCTGAACCTCCCCGCCGCCGGGACCGTCAAGGTCCGGGTGAAGGCGTCGGCCCTGCTGGCCGAGGAGCGGAGCGCGGAGACCGAGTCCATCCGATCGAGGCGGCTGGACGCCCAGCCCTACTGGCACGTCGAGCGAGCCCGCGTGGGGGCCTCTCGCAAGGTGCCGGTGGAGATCGTCGTGAACGGCGTGGCGGTCGACCGCCGCGAGGTGGAGGCGGACGGGTCGATCCACGACCTCGAATTCGACGTGCCGATCGCGAAGTCGAGCTGGGTCGCCGCGCGCGTCTTCCCGTCGTCGCACACCAACCCCGTCTTCGTGATCGTGGACGGCAAGCCGATCCGGGCCTCGCGGAAGTCGGCCGAGTGGTGCCTGAAGTCGGTGGACCAGTGCTGGAGCCAGAAGGAGCCGGCGATCCGCGATTCCGAGAAGGAAGCCGCCCGCGCCGCCTACGACGCCGCCCGGGACGCCTACCGCAGGATCCTGTCGGAGTGCGAGGAGCCCGGAGACGAGCGATGAGCGACATGCACGACCGCGAGCTGGCCGGGGCGTTCGACGGCCAGGCACCGAAGTTCGAGAAGGCGCCGGTGCAGAGCGACCCCGCCGCGTTGGAACGGCTGACTCGCGAGGCCGGCTTCCCCTCGGGATCGCGGCTGCTCGACGCCGGGTGCGGCCCGGGACTGGTGGCCGAGGCGTTCCTGAGGGCCGGCTGTCGCGTGGTGGGGGCGGATCTCTCCGCCGTCATGATCGAGAAGGCGCGGGCGCGCTGCGCCTACGCCGGCGAGGCCGCGACGTTCATCCAGGCCTCGATCCATTCGGCCGAGGTGGCCGAGCTGGGGCCGTTCGACGGGGCCTACTCGCGGTACGTCCTGCACCACGTCCTCGACCCCCGCGCGTTCCTCGCGCGCCAGGTGGAGCTGGTCCGGCCGGGGGGCCGGATCATCCTGTGCGACCACCTCGCCAGCCCCGACCCGGCCGCCGCGCGGCGGCATCAGGAGCTGGAGGTCGCCCGCGACCGGACCCATACGCGGAACCTCAGCGGCGGCGAGCTGGTCGACCTGTTCGCCGGGGCCGGGCTGGAGGACGTCCGGTATTGCGAGGAGCCCTTCGAGCTAGACTTCGACGAATGGTTCGACCGGGGCACGCCGGGGGAGTCCAAGGCGAGCGTCCGCGAGGTGATGCTCGCGGGCGTCGACGCGCGCGGCTTCCGCGTCGCGCCGGGGCAATCGCCCTCGATCCGCATCGAGTGCGTGAGGGCCATCGTCTCCGGCCGGCGGGCCTGACGGCGAGGCCCGCCGGCCTTCGGGTCAGGTCAGCGGGTAGACGGCCCGGGAGGCCGGGATGTCCACGCCGCGACGCCGGTAGACGTTGTTCAGGATCGTGAACCGGGGGTAGCCCAGGTTCGAGTTCCCGGGCCCGCCGACGTTGTTGCCGGCGATCGACATGTAGTCGCGGAAGCCGTCGAAGACGTTGGCGGAGCCGCCGGAGCCGCCGATCGTCGCGTGGATCTGGCTGCCGATCCCGGAGACGCCGAACGTGGCGACGGGGAAGTCGGCCGGGATCTCGAATCGATTCCCCACGATCCGGGCGTACGAGTTCCAGGGCTGGTCGCCCCAGAACGAGATGCCGGACCAGTGGTTCCCGCTGAACAGGTTCCCCATGATCTGGATCTCGTTCGGGGCGCTGTTGATGAACACCCCGGCGGCCGTGTTGCCGATGAACTGGTTCCCCTGGAGGTGGCCATAGCCGGTGAAGCCCGCGCCGAACTCGATTCCGTTCATCCCCTCGGCGGCCCCGGAGATCCGGCCGCTGTAGGCGAAGGTGTTGCCGATGTAGACGGCCGTCGACGCCCCCCAGAGCAGCGCGCCGCAGCCGTCGGTGGTGTTGGCGATGTAGGAGCCGAACATCTCCAGCCGCGCCGTGCCGTTCGAGGTCACGCCGAAGATGCGGTTCCTGTTGAAGACCGAGTTCTCCACCTTGGCGTAGGAGTTCCCGCCGACGACGAGGCCGCCGGCGTCGCCGCGGTAGCCGGCCGCCTGGCCGTTGTTGGAGGCCGAGATCCCGTAAAACGTCCCCCAGACGCCCTCGGTGAGGTAGACGCCGCTGCCGGTCGCCACGCCGTCGAAGCGGCTGTAGCGAGCGTTCACCGTGGACGGGATCCCCTTGTCGCTGACGGCGAGCAGGCCGATCCAGCGGGTGCCGTCGGTGCGGATCAGCCCGGTATTGATCGACGAGGCCATCGCGGCGATCCCGCGGCCCTCGTTGCCCGGCGAGTACAGCCAGAGGTCGTCGAACGAGATATTGGTCGACTGATAGACGAAGACGGCGTCGAGGGAGTTCGGCTGGATGATGGTGGACCGGATGCCCGTCCCGGCGAACGTGAGGTTGCTCTTGGAGAAGAGCTGGACGTTCTCGCGATAGACCCCGGAGGCGAGCCGGATGGTCGCGCCGGGCCAGGCCGCGGCGACGGCCGCGCCGATCGTCCTGTACGGCGACGAGTGGGGCCCGGCCCCCGGCCCGTCGTTCCCGGTGGCCGGGTTCACGAAGATGGAGTTCGAGGTCGGGAAGTAGCCGCTGAACGGGATCCCGTCGCCGGACGCCGAGCCGTAATAGCCGATCGACCGTCCGTCCCGGTTCGTGTTGATGGCCCAGAGCAGCTGGCCGCTTGGCTGGCGCGAGACCACCGCCAGCGCCGGGTCGTGGGTGCCGTGGAAGTCGAAGATCAGCGGGGTCGCGCCGGGGGCCCCGCCCATGCGGTAGACCTGGTCCGGGACGCGGTCGGAGTTGGTGTCGACCAGCCACTGCCCGCCGTTGTAGATGACCGGGTCGTCGACGCCGTCGTGGTTGAAGTCGGCCATCAGGGGGACGTCGCCCCGCGTGCCGCCGTAGCCGAAGGCGATGGAGACGTTTCCGCTCAGGTCCGTCGAGAAGACCCAGAGGCCGGTGGAGGCGTCGTACAGGCCGAGGTCGGTCCTGCCGTCGCCGTTCACGTCGCCCGTCACGGGGGTCCACCCCGGCCCGCCGAACCGGACGGCCTTGCCGACGGTCCCGTTGTTGGCCGTGTCGAGGTACCAGACGCCGGTCGACGGCCGATAGACGGCGACGTTCGTGATCGTCGTGCCGAGGAAGTCGCCGAACACGGGGACGTCGCTGGAGAGGCCGAAGCTCCGGACGATGTCGACCCTGCCGGTGGCCGTGTTGTCGATGTGGAAAGTCAGCGTCCCGTTGTTCGGGACCGCGACGCCCAGCCCCGGGGTGAGCCCGGCGGGATGGACGCGATCCTCCACGCGTTCCATGTCCGGCCTCAGGGAACGGGACCGACGCCTCGGCTTCAGCGAGAGTTTCCGCACGACACCGTCTCCGGATGCTAGCTCGAGATGACCGGCCGAATCTGGCACGTTACACCATAGGACGTGGCGGCTCGAATGCAAATACGCGGCCCATCGCCGCCCCTTAAATTTCCCCTCCCATGGCGGCGCGCGATTCGCGGCCTGGCGTTGGACGGCGGATTCGAAACGACGCCGGCCGCCCTGTCGAGCGGCCGGCGTCGGGTGTTGGTCAAAAGGTCCGTCCGTGGGCGGGCCGCGATCAGCGGGCCTCGCCGGCGAGCGCGACGCGGCCGACGGTCGCGCCGTGGGGCGCGGAGGTCCCCGTCGCGATCGCGCCGGCCTCGGCGCGAAGGACGCGAGTCGTCGCGCCGGCGGGCTCGAACTCCGGCTCGCGGTGATCGGGATCGCCCGGGCCGGCCGCGCTCTCGGCGGCGGCTCGGATCAGGCGGGCGTAGTCGGCGATCTCGTCGGCGTAGCTCGGGATTGACTGGAGCACCCAGGGGGAGGCCGCCGCCATCGTCTCGCGACGCGCGGGGTCGTTGGCCAGGGTTTCCAGGTGGTGGGTCAGGAGGGGGACGTCGCCCGGGTGGTAGACCAGGGCGTTGAGGTCATGCCTGACCTGTTCCGGGATCCCGTAAACGGGCGTCGTGACGATCGGCAGGCCGCGGGCCATCGCCTCCAGGATGACGTGGGGGTAGCTCTCGACGCGCGAGGAGCAGCAGAAGACGTCGGCCGCCTGCCAGTACGCCGCGGTCTCCCCGGTCTCGGCCACGATCAGGAACCGATCGGCCCGGTCCTCCGGCAGCGCCGCCGACAGCCGACGCAGCTCCTGGCTGTACTCCAGGCTGTCGCGAGCCCCGACCACGACGCAGCGCAGCTTGCGGGCCGTCTCGGGCGCCATGGCCGCGAAGGCGTGGACCAGGTCGTGCTGCCCCTTCCGATCGCAGACGGTGCCCAGCAGCAGGACGCAGACCTCGTCGTCGCCGATCCCCAACTCGCGGCGGGCGTCCTCGCGGGGGCGGGACTCCAACTCGGCGTGGAACCGGGGGGCGTTGAGCGAGAACCGGATGAGGCCATAGTTGCTCCGCGTGTCCAGGGCTTGCCAGACGTTGGTGGACGCGTGCGACGAGAAGACCACCCGATACGGCACGGCGACCGACTCCAGCGCCATCCTGGCGATCTCGCGCGGGAAGTTGTCGTAGTAGGTCTGCCAGGGCTCGCTCTCGTGGATGCTCCACACCGAGGGGAGCCCGGCCGCGCGGGCGGCGTCGATGGCCCAGAAGCTCTGGAGCGTGTTGGCGTGCAGGGCGTGGAAGCCGCCGTCCCTCAGCAGGTCGACCATCCGTCCACGGGCCTCGGCGTAGGCGTCGGGCCCGCCGAACAGGTTGACGAGCGAGGCGTCGACCCGGATCGGAATCCCGGCCTTCTCGTACTCCGCGCGTAGCGGGCCGTCCACGGGGCTGACAACCATCGGCTCGTAGCCGCCGGTCGCCTTCAGGCCCGCCACCATCTCCAGCTCGAATCGCGAGGCCCCCTCCCAGTTGAGGTTGTGGCTGACGGCCAGCAGCCGAACCGGGGCGTCGTCGGAGGTCGGCACGACGGTCGGCTGGACGACGTGGGCCTCGCTCCGGGGATCGAAATGGGGGCTAAAATAGGGGTCGCGACGATGGCCGTGCATGCGGCGGTAGTTCGCCTCCTCGCGGGGGTTGTCGCCGAAGCCCCGCGTGGCGCCCTCGTGATGGAACAGCTCGGCCTCGGCGCAGACGACGTTGCGATACCCGGCGTCGTGCAGGCGGTAGCCGTAGTCGGCGTCGTTGTAGGCCACGCCGAAGTTTTCCTCGTCGAAGCCCCCCATCTCCAGGAACAGCTCGCGAGGCGTGATCATGCACGCGGCCGTTACCGCGTACGCGTCCCGGCTGACCCTGGCCAGGCCCATCGCGCCGCCGTCCCACCAGGGGAGCAGCTTGAAGGCGTGCCCCGCCATCCCTTCGTGCAGGCCGTGGACGATCCCCGCGTGCTGGATCCGACGGTCCGAGTAGAGCAGCCGCGCCCCGACCGAACCCACGCCCGGCAGCCGCGACCAGCCGACCATCTGGCTCAGCCAGCGCGGCTCGATCACCTCGACGTCGTTGTTGAGGAAGACGATCAGGTCTTCACGGAGGCCTCGGACGGCCGTGTTGTGGATCGCCGCGTAGTTGAACTTGCCGTCGGCGTTGGGGATCCGCAGCACCGTGGCCCGCGCGGTCGCCAGGTAGGCCAGCGTCTCCGGGTCGTCGCTCTCGTTGTCGATGATGTAGACGCGATAGTTGCGGTAGGTCGTCGCTCCCAGCGATTCCAGCAGGTTCTGGAGCAGCTTCCTCTGATTCTTCGTCGGGATGACCACGGCGACGGACGGGCCGTCGTCCGGCATGACGGGCTGGTACATGCCGCAACCGGCGGCGAGCGCCCAGGCGGGCTGCTCGACCCGGCAGGGGACGCCTCGCCGCGCGAACGCCTCCTCGACGGCGCGCCGACCGGCCTCGAAGCTGTGCGGCTTCTCGTGACCGCTGGCCGCGGTCGAGCCCGGCACGACCCGCCAGTGGTAGAGGATGTGGGGGACGTGCGCGACCCCCCGCGCCTTCTCGGACGCCCGCAGCCAGAAGTCGTGATCCTGCGAGCCCTCGAATCCCAGCCGCATCCCGCCGACCTCGCGATAGAGGCTCGCGCGGACGGCCGAGACGTGGCCCGTGTAGCAGAACGAGAGCAGCAACTCCGGCGACCAGTCGGGCTTGAACTGGGGAGCGAAGCGGGCGCCGGAGAGGTCCGTCTTGTCGTCGTCGCTATAAACCATGTCGACCGCGGGCTCGCGGTCGATGGCGATCGCCAGGCGGGCGAGCGCCTCCGGGTGCAGCGCGTCGTCGTGGTCGAGGAGCACGAGCCATTCGCCGGATGCGACCTCGGCGGCGGTGTTGGTGGCCGCCGAGATGTTCCCGTTGGCGGGCCGCGTCACGACCCGGACGCGCGGGTCGGCCCAGGGCGCGGTCGCGAGCAGCGCGAGCGTCGCCGGGTCGTTGCTGGCGTCGTCGGCGAGGATCAGCTCCCAGTCCTCGTAGGACTGCGCCTGGACGCTCCGCACCGCCTCTTCCAGCAGCTCCGGCGGCGTGTTGTAGACCGGCGTGAGGATCGAGAACGACGGCCGGCGCGACAGCCTCGCGACCTCCTCCGCGAGCCGTTCCGCCCGCCGAGGCGAGGGGCCGTTCACCGCGAGCCAGGCGTCGTAAGGATCGATCGGCGTCGGGGGATCGAAGTAGGGGCAGGGGGGGCCGGCGACGAGCCGCGCGGGGAGGATCTTCCGGAGGACGCGCCGCGCCTTGTTCCCCACCTTGCGCCCCGTCTTCCCCATCGCCGCGCCGACCCCGTCGGAGCGGACGACCTGGACGAACCGACGCGAGAGTCGCTTCGCCCGGACGAGCCTCGCGTAGAGCCTCGGCGCGATCCGCGCGAGGTCGCGGCGGAAGCGGCGGCTCAGCGCGCCCGCGAGCGCCCGGCTGGCGTTGAGGATTCCCATCGGCTCGGGCTCCAGGTAGACGATGACAGGCGGCGGTGGCGCGATCGGCTCCGGCTCGGGCTCGGGCTCGACGACCGGCTCGGGCTCGGGCTCGATGATCGGCTCCTCGACGATCGCCGCCGGTGCGGGGGCCGGGGGGGGCGTGGCCCAGAGGATGATCGCTTCGGACAGGGACCGTCGCGCCTGCAACGACCGCTCGGACGGGTTGAGGATGATCTCGCGATAGACTGCGACGGTCTCGCGGGCGACCTTCTCCCAGGTCAGCTCGCGGACGCGGCGATATCCGGCCTCGCGCAGCTCGCGGCGCAGTTCCGGCTCGTCCGCCAGCCGCGCCATCGCCCGCGCGAGGTCCGCCGGCGCGAGCCCCTCGGCGAACAGCGCCGCGCCGCGGCAGACCTCCAGGACCGACGTGAATGGGAGGGCGGCCACGGGAGTACCGGCCGCCATCGCCTCCAGCGGCGGCAGGCCGAAGCCCTCGTAGAGCGACGGGAAGACCAGCCCCAGGGCGTTCTGGTAGAGGACGCGCAGCTCCCGATGGGTCACGGCGCCTAGGAACCGCACCCCCTCCATCGGCCCGCGAGTCGTCGCGGCGTCGCGCGTCCGCGGCGCGCGACCGGGGAGCACCAGGGATGGCGTCTCCGAGCCTTGGCGACTCGCGCGGAACGCGGCGTACGCCTCCAGCAGGGCGGGCATGTTCTTGTGCGGATAATCCGACGCCATCGCCATGAAGTACGGGCCGGAGATGCCCATCCGGGCGAGCGCCTCGTCGGCCTCGGCCTCGAACGTGGGGCCGCCGAACTCCTCCAGGTCGCCCCCCTCCAGGACCGGATGGACGGCGTCCGGGTCGACGATGGAGCGGAACTCCCGCCGGACCTCCTCCGCCGTGATCGCGGAGGGGGTGAGGACCGCCTGCATCGCCGGCAGGACGAGCCGGGTCGTCTGGCGGTGGGAGTCGAAGGCCTCCTCGTCGCCGAACGCCTCGGCCATGCGATAGGCGATCAGGTCTTGATGCGTCACCGCGACGTGCGCCCGCGATTCGAACAGGAGCCTCGTGTGCGCGGGGTCGAAGATCTGCGCCGGCTTGTGGATGACGTGGACGTCGTCCGCCCAGTCGTCGGGGTGGACGAGGCGGCCCTCGACCCCTTCCGCCTGGAGCGGGTGGAAGGCCAGCATCGTCAGCTCGACCTCGGGCAGCTTCGCCAGCGCCTTGCCCAGGCTCAGGGCGTACATCTTGGTCCCGTTCATCTCCAGCGGCAGGTGCCGCAGGTCGAGCGCGACCCGGATCCGGCCCGACGTGGCGACCTCGACCGCGTGCCTCGCGAGCGCGGCGTCGAGCGTCCTCGCGTGCCGAGCGGCCCGTCGGCGCATCAGGTCGGCGGCGAGCGGCGCGGGGCCCTCGACGGGGAGCGGCGCGGTCGGCTCGCCGACGGGTTCGCGGAGGACGATCGACCGGCAGGCGCGAAGGGCGAGGAAGCCGCGGGCGAGGGCTCGCGACAGCCATTCGTCCATGGCCTCGCGGGGATCCTCGATGGCGGCGTCGGGCGGGCCGACCGCGTCGAGCACGTCGCCGCGGAGGTAGTTGCCGGCCAGCCCCGCGCGATGGATCTCGACCGAGTCGGGAAGGCCCGCGACGGCCGCGAGCAGCCGGTCGACGTCGACCCCGTGGGGCTCGTCGAAGCCGTCGCCGTCCGTGATCGGCGCGACGAGCGCGACTCGCTCCGCCGAGCGCGCCGCGCGGGCGAGGGGGTCGAGCCAGCCGGGGGTAGGTACGGCGCCGGGGGCGAGCGTCGCGACGTCTCCCCGTCGCTCCCTCAGCGCGAGGGCGACGCGACCGGCCCAGGTCAGCCCCCCCTCGCACGCGATCGGGACGACGCGGGAATCGGACCGGGCCAGCTCGGCCAGGGCGTCGTGGGGGCTATCGACGACGATCAGCAACCGCCCCGTCGACGAGCCGCCGCAATCCAGGAGCCGACGCGCCAGGTCGACGGGGTCCGGGCCGCCCGTCATGACGGGCGCGATGATGTCGACGAGGCGGTCGTGGCTCATGATCGGGCTCCGATGGCGGCGGTGGATCGTCGGCCGAAGGGCGCGGAGGCGCCACGACGACGCGCGTGCGGAGCGTGGTGTACAGCAGGGGGGGCGGGGGGTCAAGGCGGGTCTCGCGGGGCGAAGCTCGCCTTGTGCGCCAGGGGCGGGCGGCTATAATCCCGCGCGAATCGGCCCCCGTCGGCTCGCCTCGGCACGGGGTCTCATGTCCCTCCGTCCCCATCCCCCGACAGAAAGGTAGCGAGCCCGCATGGCGACTTCCAGCCAGTCCGCTCCCCCCCGCCGCGGCCTCCTCGGCAACCTGTTCCCGCGCGCGAACCCGGAGGGGCCCCGGGGCGAAGGCGCCGACAAGTCGGCGAACGTCCAGGCCCTGGAGACGGAGATCTCCTGGCTCAAGATGCAGCTCGCGCAGTACCGGCACGAGCAGTCGCAATTCGAGGGACAGGAGCCCTTCTTCCTGGGCACCGATCGGATCAAGGACATCATCCCGCCGATCCCCGGCGCGGGGGTGCGGGCGACCGCCGGCTCGCCGTCGATGGTCGGCTACGTCATCTCCAGCGATACGTGGCAGTTGCTCATCAGCCGGCATCTCAAGGAAGGATCGGTGCTGCTGGACGTCGGCTGCGGCAGCGGCAAGATGGCCCGGGCGCTGGCGTACCACCCGTACATCCGCAAGTACGTCGGGTTCGACGTCCTCAAGGATAGCGTCGACTTCTGCAACGAGTACCTCGTGCCGAGGATGGGCGACAAGTTCGAGTTCCACCACCTCGACGTGGTCTCCTGCTACAACCCCAACGGCAAGATCAAGCCGACCGAGGTCCGCTTCCCGGTCGCCGACGGCTCGGTCGACTTCGCCTGGGGCTGCTCGCTTTGGACCCACCTGTTCGAGGAGGACGCCCGCCACTACCTCCGCGAGGTGCGCCGGTCGCTCGCCCCCGAAGGCCGCTTCCTCCCCACGATCCACGTGAACCCCGAGCCGGGCACGAAGTATTCCGGCGACGAGGTCAAGGCCGACATCGACAAGGACTACTTCTTCCAGATGTGCGACGACGCCGGCCTTGCGGTCGTCGAGGAGCTGGGAATGGTCCTCGGCCAGTTCGCGACCCTGCTGCGGATCAAGTGACGCCGAGGCGTCGAAGCCGACATTCCTCGCGAGCCCCGGCCTCCCAACGGCCGGGGCTTTCTCATGCGCTCACACGCGAGCCCTCCCCGTTGGGCCGATGACCCGGCTCTTTCGGGATGGCATCAGGGCCGGCCGCTCGCCGTCGCCGAGCGTCTCTTCTCCCATCGTGGGAGAAGTTATCCGAAGGCCGGATAAGGGGGCGGCCAAGCATTTTTTGTGGTGCGGCCGTCTCGGCTGCACGTATAAGCTCGC